>CANHKE010000043.1 GCA_947461155.1 Cytophagaceae bacterium
TGCGTCACAAGCGCATGATGGCTGGTAAAACCTGCCGTCTTAAATTCTTCGTTTGTCGGATTATTTCCACTAAACGTTCGATTTAAATAGTTGATCCAATAGTAGTCATTTGTATTATCCATTTGACTCCGGTAGGCATATTCGGCAAATAACTTATAATAAAACGAAGACGAAATCCGCTTTATCGCGCTAAAATTGACATATTCCTTCCGAAATATTTTCATCGGATTGTTTTTTAATAACAAACTAGACAATGAATTCATTTCAGGTGAAATGGAATTATCCGGATTATACTGAGCGACAAAATCTCCCATCGAAACGGCCACATCTGATTTTTCAGTAACGTATTTCAATTTGTAATAACCTGTGTTACGATCAATTCCGAATGCGCGCCGACCCAGCACCTCGGTTTCCAAAAATCGATAGGGAGCCCATCGTTTGCGCATAACAAAGCCGATATTCGAAACAAATCCTTCGACGGTATTGTAATTGGAATCAAAAACAGGTGATTTATAATATATTTCCCATGGGTAATATGTTTCATTCCGTTTGCCAAAAAAGAAGGACCGACTAAAAAGAAGATGATCCAATCGAAAAGGTGTCTGCGCAAGCGCATCATATTTAGCAAGCGCCGGTTTCAGATCCGTGGTATCTAGATCGGCAAAAAAGGCATGTTTTTCAATGTTGACTACGCTCTCAGATGCAGGACGTAGGACTACCGAATCCATGGGAATCAAATCTGATTGAGATCTTTGTTTCCATTTTCGGGTGATCCCAGCATGTAAATTGGCTAATAATTGAGACGCGAAAACCTCATCAAAGGCACGAGCGGAAACATTTAAGCGCTCTTTCTTATTTGCCGGAATTAAAAAGTCTTGTACACTAGGTTCCCAGGTAACGATTGCACTTGTTAATTTCTCCTGCATTTCATAAACTCCCTTAATACCCAAAAGTCCTCCCGAAACAGCTAATTTTAATTCACTTGGTAACCAACGGTCATGTTGAAATTGATTCTTTATGTTGATTTGATAAGAAATCGCATCTGACTCAACTGCACCTGAGAATTCAATTAACCAGCCATCTTCGCTCAAAACGATGATACCATTAAATAATCGATCTGTATTAAAATCTGGGATGACTCGAAATTGATAGGTGGTTTGCTGGTTGACTCGAGAATGACCGATAAATTCAAAGCGGTAATATGATGTGGCGTGATAATTTAAGGGAGAAATACATTGTCCGCCCACATAATCTTGATAAAAATCTGGCCAAAAGAATAAGGTTGGCTCAGGTTTTTGAATATGGTAACCTTGTGCATCCTGAATGTCATGTATCATTTGATTCATGCTTCCGAGATAGACTGTTTCATTTACTAGCTTGCCGTACCACTGATTGGATCGTATGCCTTCAATCCGCTCCAGACGTTTTTGACCTAGTTGGGGAAAGGAAGTGAATCGATTTCGTTCAACGATTTCCGCATCAAATTTTAGATGTCGAATTTGAGAGGCATGGTCTTGCGCGCGAAGGCGAGAAGCTTTTAAAACAGAATCTGGAGAAATATGCTGCGCTTGCACGAGAATTTGAATCCCGATAAAGAAAACCATGAAACAGAGCGATACAAATTTCAAGCGAAATGAAAAAAAATGATAAAATTTTTAGAAAAAATAAAACAAAGCAAATCAGATACTCAAAATTGGCAATTTTGCTTTGAATCTATTAATTTTGCGAGCAATTTCTTATATAAAAATTATAAACATGGCCTTTGACATTGAAATGATTAAAGCTGTTTACGCTAAAATGCCTGCACGCATCGCTGCTGCACGTGCTTTAACGGGAAAACCGCTTACGTTAACTGAAAAAATCCTTTATAGCCATCTTTGGGAAGGAACTCCTTCTTCAGCACAAGAACGCGGCAATTCCTATGTAGATTTTGCTCCAGACCGTGTTGCGATGCAAGATGCTACTGCACAAATGGCTTTGTTGCAATTCATGCAAGCTGGTCGGCCGCAAGTAGCAGTGCCTTCTACGGTACATTGCGATCACTTAATTGAGGCTAAAGTTGCTTCAACAACGGATTTAGCCGTTGCTGTGGATAAAAATAAGGAAGTTTACGATTTCTTGTCATCTGTTTCAGATAAATATGGTATTGGTTTCTGGAAGCCAGGCGCTGGTATTATTCACCAAGTTGTTTTGGAGAATTATGCGTTCCCTGGTGGAATGATGATTGGTACGGATTCACATACCGTAAATGCGGGTGGTTTGGGTATGATCGCCATTGGCGTTGGTGGTGCTGATGCATGCGATGTCATGGCTGGTTTAGCTTGGGAACTTAAATTCCCTAAATTAATCGGTGTTAAATTAACGGGTAAATTGAACGGTTGGACTGCTCCAAAAGACGTTATCTTAAAAGTAGCAGGCATATTAACGGTTAAAGGTGGTACGGGTTGTGTGGTAGAGTATTTTGGCGAAGGCGCAACGTCTATGTCATGTACGGGAAAAGGTACTATTTGTAATATGGGAGCGGAGATTGGGGCGACTACTTCTACTTTCGGGTATGATGATTCGATGGCGCGTTACTTGCAGTCAACAGGTCGTGCGGATGTTGCGGAAATGGCTGACCAAGTACGTGAGCATTTAACTGCAGATCCAGAAGTTTATGCAAACCCAGAAAAATATTTTGATCAAGTAATCGAAATCGATTTAGATACATTAGAACCTTACTTGAATGGACCTTTCACGCCGGATTTGGCTACGCCTATTTCAAAGATGAAAGAAATGGCTGAGAAAAACGGTTGGCCGACCAAAATTGAAGTTGGCCTAATCGGTTCTTGTACCAACTCATCCTATGAAGATATCGCGCGTGCTGCCTCATTAGCCAAGCAAGTAGCAGCGAAAGGTTTAAAGACCAAAGCACAATTTACAATCACTCCCGGATCGGAATTAGTACGTTATACCATTGAGCGTGATGGATTTATTGATACATTCAATACGATTGGCGCAACGGTATTCTCGAATGCATGTGGACCATGTATCGGACAATGGGCGCGTCCAGGTGCTGAAAAAGGAGAGAAGAATACGATTATTCACTCATTCAATAGAAACTTTGCGAAGCGTGCGGATGGAAATCCAAATACATTTGCATTCGTAGCTTCCCCAGAAATGGTGACAGCCTTAGCTATTGCAGGTGATTTAACATTCAATCCATTAACGGATTCGTTGACAAACGAAAAAGGGGAGCAAGTAAAATTAGATGCACCTACAGGGGATGAATTACCAAAATTAGGATTTGCCGCTGAAGATGCTGGATATCAAGCACCTGCAGCTGATGGTTCAGGTGTTCAAGTAAAAGTTTCACCTACCTCAGATCGTTTGCAATTGTTAGATCCATTTGCTGCATGGGAAGGTTCTGACATCAATGGCTTAAAATTATTGATAAAAGCCAAAGGAAAATGTACGACAGATCATATCTCGATGGCGGGACCTTGGTTGAAATACCGTGGTCACCTAGATAACATTTCAAATAATATGTTAATTGGCGCTGTCAACTTCTTTAATGAGAAGACGGATAATGTCAAAAATCAATTAACAGGGGAATACGGTCCGGTACCAGCGACCCAACGAGCTTATAAAGCAGCTGGTGTCGGTACGATTGTAGTGGGAGATACAAATTACGGGGAAGGATCATCTCGCGAGCATGCGGCGATGGAACCACGTCATTTGGGTGTTCGTGCGGTTTTAGTTAAGTCATTCGCGCGTATCCATGAAACCAACTTGAAGAAACAAGGGATGTTGGCCTTAACATTCACAAATGAATCTGATTACGATAAGATTCAGGAGAATGATTCGATTAACATTGTAGGCTTGAAAACATTTGCTCCTGGAAAGCCATTAACGATTGAATTGGTTCACGCAGATGGCTCTAAAGATACATTTGCCGTAAATCACACGTACAATGAACAGCAGATTGAATGGTTTAAAGCCGGCGGTGCGTTGAACATTATTCGTGCATCCGTAAAATAGATTTGATTTAAGGCGTAAAATTGCTAATTTTGCGCCTTAATTTTTATAATTAAGCCCTATCTCAATCAAACATGGCAGCGATTAACGCAGTTAAAATATTTTCTGGATCAGCATCGAATTATTTGGCAAAGGATATTGCCAAATATTACGGGAAGGATTTAGGTGCAGTAACTATTTTAAAATTCTCAGACGGTGAAATGTCTCCCAGCTTTGATGAGTCTGTGCGTGGATGTGATGTTTTCATTATCCAATCGACATTCCCGACTGCAGATAATTTAATGGAGTTGCTGTTAATGATTGATGCCGCTAGAAGAGCTTCAGCGCATTATGTTACAGCCGTTATTCCATACTTTGGTTATTCGCGTCAGGATCGTAAAGATCGTCCGCGCGTGGGTATTGGGGCAAAATTGATTGGAAATTTATTGACCGCTGCAGGAGCAGATCGTTTAATGACGATCGATTTACATGCGGGTCAAATTCAAGGATTTATGGACTTCCCGGTAGACCACTTGGAAGGTAATGCCATCTTTGTTCCTTATTTGAAATCATTGAATTTAGATAATATCGTATTCGCTTCTCCAGATGTGGGGGGTGTAGTACGTACACGTAATATGGCCAAATTCTTCAATGCGGAAATGGTCATTTGCGATAAGCACCGGAAACGTGCCAATGAAATTGCATCTATGCAATTGATTGGTGATGTCAAAGGAGCTGACGTTGTTCTTGTTGACGATTTAATTGATACCGGTGGCACCTTGTGCAAAGCGGCTCAATTAATTATGGACAAGGGTGCAAAATCTGTTCGCGCTGTGGTTACACACCCCGTATTATCGGGTAAGGCGTATGAAAATATCTCTAATTCTGTTTTAACGGAATTATTGGTAACAGATACGATACCACAAAAGGGCGAAAGCGCTAAAATTAAGGTACTTTCGGTTGCTGAATTATTTGCCAAAGCAATCGGTCGTATTCGTGATCACGAATCTATCAGTTCATTATTTATTAAATATTAATTTTAACCGTTTTCAGGGGATAGCCATTGTGCGAAAGACTGGAAACACTAACAAAAACAAAATGAAAAAGTTAGAAATTGTAGGATACAAGAGATCTACATTAGGAACTAAAGGTTCTAAAGATTTACGCTTAGAAGCATTAGCTCCATGTGTTCTTTACGGTGGTAAAGAGCAAGTACACTTCGCTGTACCGATGATCCTTTTCCGCGAATTATTATATTCAGCAGATGTATACGAAGTAGAATTGAATATCGAAGGTGACATTCACCGTGCAATTTTGCAAGATGCGCAATTCCACCCAGTAAACGAGATGATCTTACACGTTGACTTTTTAGAAATCGATTCTAAAAAGCCAATCAAAATCGAAGTACCAATCAAAATTGTTGGTAATTCTCCAGGTGTAATCAAAGGGGGTAAAATGGTACAAAAATTGCGTAAGGTTTCTTTACGTGGTTTAGTAGCTAATATTCCTGATTTTGTTACAGCTGATATTTCTGGTTTAGACTTAGGTCAAACTGTTAAAGTAAACAAATTAGTTGTTGAAGGATGTGAGATTTTAAATCCAATGTCCAATCCAGTAGCGACAATCGATATCCCAAGAGCATTAAGAGGTAAGTTAACTGCTTAATTCCCTTAGGACAGAACGATAGATCAAAAAAGCCTGACGCGAGTCAGGCTTTTTTATTGCGCATAAAAAAAGGCCTCAAAACTGAGGCCTTTTAAACTTCAAATAATTAAAACTAACGTTTCGCCATTACTTTAACGATAGGTGCTTTTTCCATGTTTGAAGCATGGCTTGCCGACTTACCTACGTGTATGTAAGGTGCGATTACTAAAGAAACGATAGACATCAACTTAATTAAGATGTTCATAGATGGACCAGATGTATCTTTAAATGGATCACCTACTGTATCACCCGTAACTGCAGCCTTGTGTGGCTCTGAACCTTTCTTGAATGTTTGACCATCAATCAAAACTCCTTTTTCGAATGATTTCTTAGCATTATCCCAAGCTCCACCCGCATTTGACTGGAAGATACCCATCAATACACCAGAAACAGTAACACCGGCCAATAAACCACCTAATACTTCTGGTCCCATGGTAAATCCAACTAAAACAGGAACTGTTAGAGCAATTGCACCTGGCAAAATCATTTGACGGATAGATGCTTCTGTAGAAATAGCTACACATTTTTCATATTCAGGTTTCGCTTTGTATTCCATAATTCCAGGAATTTCACGGAATTGACGACGAACTTCATTCACCATTTCCATAGCCGCTTTTCCTACAGCTGAAATACAAAGTGCTGAGAAGATAAAAGGAATCATTCCACCCACAAATAAACCAGCTAATACATCAGCCTTATAAATGTCAATTTGCGTAATACCTGAAATACCCACGAAAGCAGCAAATAGTGCTAACGAAGTTAACGCAGCAGAAGCAATGGCAAAGCCTTTACCCGTTGCTGCAGTCGTATTACCTACGGCATCTAAATTATCTGTACGCTCACGCACCTCAGAAGGTAATTGAGCCATTTCAGCAATACCACCCGCATTATCAGCAATTGGCCCAAAAGCATCAATCGCTAATTGCATCGCTGTCGTAGCCATCATTCCCGCAGCAGCTATGGAAACACCATAAATTCCTGCAAAATGATACGAAGCAATAATACCAGCAGCTAAAACCAAAATAGGTAAAACGGTAGATTCCATACCAACTGCTAAACCACCAATAATATTTGTTGCATGACCAGTACCTGATTTCTGAACGATTGAATCAACCGGACGCTTGCCCATAGCAGTGTAATATTCTGTAATGATTGACATTAAGGTACCTACAACTAAACCCACAATGATTGCATAAAAAACATCCATAGAAGAGAATGTTGTTCCACGAAGTGTTAAGCTTTCAGGTAAAATATTCGTTACTAGAAAATAAGAAGTAACAAACGTAATAACGATGGATGTATAATTACCCATATTCAACGCATTCTGAACAGAATCTGTTTCTTTAGAAATACGTACGAAAAACGTAGAAACTAAGGAAGCTACAAGACCTACACCAGCAATTAACATCGGTAATAAAACAGGGGAGAAGCCACCATAATTATCAGTTACCTCAATTTCTTGTCCCAATACCATGGTCGCTAAAATAGTAGCCACATACGATCCAAATAAATCAGCACCCATACCTGCCACATCACCTACGTTATCACCTACGTTATCAGCAATTGTCGCTGGATTACGCACATCATCCTCAGGAATTCCTGCTTCTACCTTACCAACTAAATCAGCGCCTACATCAGCCGCTTTTGTATAAATACCACCTCCAACACGCGCAAATAAAGCAATTGACTCAGCTCCTAATGAGAAACCAGCTAATACTTCGATGGCTGTTTTCATCTCAACTGAAGTTAAAGCTTGACCTTGTGCAAATATTTGATAAAAAGCGATGAACAAGCCACCTAAACCTAATATCGCTAAACCAGCAACACCCATGCCCATAACTGAACCTCCTGTAAATGAAACATTTAAGGCTTTAGCTAAGGATGTACGAGCCGCTTCTGCGGTACGAACGTTTGCCTTTGTTGCAACAATCATACCGATATAACCAGCAGTTGCCGAAAAGATTGCACCAATTAAAAATGCAACTGCAATTAATGGAGAGGAGTGAATAGGATTTTCAAGTGTACCTTCCTGTGTACCTAACCAAGCAAGTAATAAAGCTGTAGGAATAGCAAAGTACGCTAAAATTTTCCATTCAGCTTTTAAGAAGGCAATAGCACCATCTGCAATATATCCAGACAATTCCTGCATTTTGTCATTTCCGGCATCCTGTTTAGATACCCAACTAAATTTCCATGCTGTGTAAAGCAATCCCACCAAACCAAAAGCAGGAACTAAGTAAACAATTTGATTCATAAAAGTTGATTTAGATTATTCCAAAAAAATTTAGCACAATTTAGATAAAAAGGCGCAAATAAACAATTAGAATGGCAAACTGACGAGAACTTTCCATTTTTCATCTACCACTGAACCGATTGGATACACCAAATCAATACCTAAAATTTTTGCGATTCCGGTTAACCTATAACTAACTTCTTGATAATTAATTACTTGAGAATTAACACTGGTTTGTAAATAGGCATAACCTATATTCTCCTTTAATCCATACAGTGATAAAATTGCATTTTGGGTAAGCA
>CANHKE010000044.1 GCA_947461155.1 Cytophagaceae bacterium
CTGGCTCTTTGCTGATGTCCATGACGTCCGGCACCGAACTTTGCATTTTATAGGCCATCTCATATTGCGCCATCCGAGCGACGGTTTCTGGATCGCCAAATTCCGCATAGGTTTCCTCATTCACAGAATTAATCGCATCGATACTCGCTTTGCGAATATCGGCATTGACACCGTCTGGATTTTTGATGAAGAGCACAGGTTCGCCCGCGGAGCGGCATTGAACGCCTTGGTAGACGGAAGGGAGGAAACCACTTCCCCAGGCCGACTTCCCCGCATCGGGATTTTTGCCACCCGAGGCGAGTACCATGAACGAAGGGAGGTTTTCGTTTTCGGAACCGAGGCCATACGAAACCCAAGAACCTAATGACGGCCGCCCGAGTCGCGCGGAACCGGTATGCATGAGTAATTGGGCTGGTGCATGGTTAAACTGGTCCGTGTACATGCCCTTTAAGAACGTTATTTTATCAGCCTGCGTGGCCAAATGCGGCATATAATCAGATATCCAATGACCCGAATTTCCCCGTTGGTGGAAATTAGCTTTTGGCCCCAATAAATTTGGAACCCCGCGAATGAAGGCGAATTTTTTCCCTTCCAATAATTCTTTGGGACATTCTTTGCCGTCAAATTTGGCTAAAGTGGGTTTATAGTCGAATAATTCTAGCTGTGATGGTGCCCCGGCCATATGTACAAATATGACGGATTTGGCCTTACCAAAATGAGACGGAACACGCGAGGAGGCTGGCTGGCCTTTCGTTGCGGACGAACAATTCCAAAGTGCTGAACCAAAAGCGAGCGACCCAATGCCCGTACCGAGCGACTGGAGGAAATGCCGGCGTGTTGCCAGCATGGCTTCTTTTTCAATGGCTTCTTTAACTAATTTGTTCATACTGCCTGAATCAGGTTACGGGCGGATAAACCGCAATTTCAAATATACGACTTTGCGCAATATGTAAGTTAAATTTTATAAATTCCTGCCAAAATACCATAATGATGAAAAAGCTACTCGTATTGATGTTGTTGCCTTTTGTTTTACCAGCTAAACCACTGCGCGTGGGCATCGCAGGAATGACCCATGGTCATGTGGGGCAGGTATATACGGCGATTAAAAAGCCCCAGCAAGATGTAATTATTGTAGGCTTTGCGGAGCCCAACAAGGAATTAGCGCTGTCGCTTTTAAAGAAACAAAACCTCCCGGATTCGCTTTGGTTTCCGTCTTTGGAGGCGCTGATTGCGAAGACAAAACCGGAGGCCATCGCCGCATTTAATAGTATTTACGAACACCTTGAAGTCGTCAAAGTGTGCGCACCCAAAGGAATTCATGTCATTGTGGAGAAACCGTTGGCGGTGAATGTGGATCACCTGAATCAAATGAAAGCGCTCGTGGCGAAAAACCCGATTCATTTACTGACCAATTTTGAAACGACTTGGTATCCTTCCCACGCGAAAATGTGGCAAATGGTTAAGGAAGAAAAAGCTTTAGGAACGATTCGTAAAGTGGTGATTCTGGATGGTCACCGTGGACCTAAGGAAATTGGATGTGCGCCGGAGTTTTTAAACTGGTTGACAGATCCCGTGAAGAACGGCGGTGGAGCGATCATCGATTTTGGTTGTTATGGTGCGAACATTATGACCTGGCTGATGGATGGGAAAAAGCCGCTGGCTGTGACGGCGGTGACCCAGCAATTAAAACCGGATGTGTATCCAAACGTGGATGATGAAGCGAGTATCATTTTGACCTATCCGGGTTCTCAGGCAATCATTCAGGCATCTTGGAACTGGCCTTTTGACCGAAAGGATACGGAAGTGTACGGGACGAAGGGGATATTGGTTGCCGACAAAACGAATCAAATGCGATATGTAACCGGGGATCGTTTCGGGAAAGAGGGCATGCTTTCATTAGATCCGCTGCCGCATGATGTGTCGAATGTGTTTCCGTATTTAGCTGCGGTGGTGCAAGGGCGGATTCAACCGAAGATGGACCTATCGTCCTTTGAAATCAACCAAGTTGTGGTGGAGATTTTAGAGGCTGCGCGGGCTTCTGCGAAGTCGGGCAAACAGGTGTTTTTAAAATAAAATGAACAGACAAAAAAGAGTAAAACGTAGTTTTAACCTATATTTGCGGAAACAAAATAAGAGCACGTATGATTATTGAACCTAGAATGCGAGGGTTTATCTGTTTGACATCTCACCCGAAAGGATGCGAACAAAACGTAATAAATCAAATTAACTACGTAAAATCAAAAGGCGCCCATGCTGGCCCGAAAAAGGTTTTGGTGATTGGAGCTTCGACCGGTTTTGGTTTAGCCTCACGTATTACCAGTGCTTTCGGTTCAAACGCAGCGACGATCGGCGTGTTCTTTGAAAAAGCACCATCAGAAGGAAAAACAGCTTCTCCCGGATATTACAATAGTTTAGCATTTCATGCACAGGCGGAAAAAGCAGGCTTGTATGCGAAAAGCATTAATGGTGATGCCTTCTCGAATGAAGTAAAAGCACAAACAATTGATTTAATCAAAGCGGATTTAGGCCAAATTGATTTGGTTATTTATAGCTTAGCCTCTCCGGTTCGCCAGCATCCGACTACGGGGGTGTTGCACCGCTCGGTGTTGAAGCCCATCGGCGACACATTCAGCGATAAGACGGTAGATTTTCATACAGGCAATGTTTCTGAAGTGACAATCACACCATGTAACGAGGAAGATATCGCGAATACGGTTGCTGTGATGGGCGGGGAAGATTGGCAGATGTGGATGGATGCCTTGTTGAACGCTGGTGTTTTAGCGGATGGTGCGATGACTGTTGCCTATTCGTACATCGGACCGAAAGTTACAGAGCCGGTTTACCGCAAAGGAACGATTGGAATGGCGAAAGACCACTTGGAATCGACCGCATTTAACATCACAGCAGACTTAGCGAAAATTGGAGGCAAAGCCTTTGTTTCCGTTAACAAAGCCTTGGTTACGCAAGCTAGTTCAGCGATTCCGGTGATTCCTTTATACATCTCGTTGTTGTATAAAATCATGAAAGCCAAAGGAACGCATGAAGGTTGCATCGAGCAAATCGAACGTCTTTTCAGTGCGCGTTTGTATACAAACGGAGCGATTCCGGTCGATGAAAAAGGACGTATCCGCATTGATGATTGGGAAATGGATGAAGCGGTTCAAAGCGAAGTAGCGGAATTGTGGAAAGGCGCAACGACAGAAAATTTACCAGCTATTGGGGATTTGAACGGATACAAATCGGATTTCTCTAATTTATTCGGATTCGGACTCGACGGCGTAGATTACGCGGCGGATGCGAACGAACTGGTGGAAATACCAGGTTTAATTACTGTGGAAAAATAAAGATGGATTGCGAACTGAAAAACAATCTGGGCAAGCGGAATGCATATCAGGACGCTTTCGCCACATTGGATCCTATTTTTCATTCGTTAGGTTTAGCCCAGCCAGCGTTACGGGCACTTGTAAATTTGCACGTAAAACAAGTTTCGGATTTACAAAAGATTGATTTTGTGACTTTGCAAAAAGCACATGGTATTGGGCCAAAGGCGTTAAAAGCTTTGGCCCAATTTTATTTATAAACCAATGAGCATTTTTGAACGCATGCGTGCCGGCGGAATCATTCCACAAAGCGACCCGCAATGGGCAGAAGTTTGGGAGATTGTGAACCAAACAATTGCCCTTTCGGCTCGGTTGAATGCGTCGACAAACATCGCCGACATCCGCGCAATTTTATCCGAAATTATTGGACAAAGCATCGATGCGAGCACGACCGTTTTAGCACCATTTTCGACTAATTTTGGGAAACATACACAGATCGGGAAAAATGTTTTTGTGAATCACGGATGTTCCTTTTTGGATTTGGGTGGCATCACGATTGACGACGATGTGTTGATCGGTCCGCAAGTGAAACTCGTTACCGAAAACCATCCGGTTGACCCCAAGAATCGCAAGAGTTTGGATTTAAAATCCATTCACATTCAACGAAATGCATGGATTGGCGCGGGAGCCATCATTTTACCCGGTGTGACCGTAGGCGAAAATGCAATTGTAGCCGCCGGGGCTGTTGTCACCACTGATGTTCCAAGCAACACCATCGCTGGGGGTGTTCCTGCGAAACATATTAAAAGCATCTAAATAACCTGCTCGAGTATGAGCGTTCCGAGTAGGCCTACTACTGCCAAAATCGTTTCCATGATGGTCCAGGAGCGTAAGCTGTTTTTGACGGACACCCCGTAGTATTCTTTGTAAAGCCAAAAGCCGGCGTCATTCACGTGCGACAAAACCATCGATCCAGCTCCGATGCTCAAGGCAAGGAGATTCGGATTTACCCCTGAGGAGGCTAATAAAGGCAAAATCAAGCCCGCCGTGGTGATACCGGAAACGGTAGACGATCCCGTGACAATCCGTAAAACGGCGGCAATACCCCAGGCAATGACCAATGGATTTACGGCGGAATCTTGCGTCAATGCATGCATCGCGTCGCCCACATGCATCTCTTGTAGGATTTCTTTGAAGGCGCCGGCTCCGCCGAATGTCAACAGTAATGGCGAAACGTCTTTGATGGAATCTACGAGCCAAGCGCTGATTTCAGTCCATGAAATTCCGCGTTGAGTTCCCAGAAAATATACGGCTGCAAACACGGAAATTAAGAGGGCAACCATCGGTTCCCCGATCAAGTTGACGAATGGAAAATGAACAAAAGACTTAATCGCAATGAGTGCGACAGGCAATAATAAAATCGTCAGGCTAATTCCCACTGATGGATTGTTCCCACGTTCATCAGACTCCACAAAAGACATGGGCTTGGCTGGGACATTTTTCAGGGTCTTTCCAAATAGCCATCCAGATGCGAGCATCGCCGGAATCGAAATCAAGATACCATAGCCCAAAGTCGTCCCCATTTCTGCTCCAGGTAAATGCGTCACCAAATAATAAGGTGCGGGGTGTGGCGGGAGAAATCCTTGGGTGATGGAAAGTGAGGCCAACATGGGAATTCCCAAATAGACGGGGGGCAACTGATATCGCTCTGCGGTGGATAAAACCAAAGGTGTAAGCAGAAGAAAAGCTACGGAAAAAAACAACGGAAGCCCGACGATAAAACCGATCAGCATAAAGGCAATCGGCAAGTTTTTGGGACCAAAGAGACCAACAAAATATTCGGAGAGGACGAAGGTTGCCCGACTTTTTGCGACCATTTTTCCCAACATAGATCCTAAAATAATGATGGGGATAATCGAACCAAGTGTTCCGCCGATTCCCTTCTGCATAGCGGCAATGGTTTGCTCCGTCGTGAGCGAAGCTGCCATGCCTAAACCTAGTGAAACGACTAGAAAGGCCATAAATGGCTGTAATTTCATGACCGAGATGAGGGTCACTAAGACGAATATGGCCGCGCCGATTAGGAGCCAAATGCTCATAAATAGTAGAATGCTTGCATGGCGAAGTTGGGAAAAGCTAATCAATAATCCAACTCCGCTCACGATAAGGCAGATTAAAAATTAAACAAGAAGCCTTACATTTGGTTTACCTTTTTGACTTGAAAAATTAACTTATGAAAAAAATACTTTCACTCATCGCCTGCCTTTGCGCGGCTTCCTTTCTTAGTGTTGCACAGTCGGCGAAAGCTCCCGCAAATATTCCCGTAAAACCTGCTGATTCTTCCGCTGCGAAGAAGCCTGCATCGAAGGCGAAAACATACGAACAAGTAATTACGAAGGAAGCCAAATCAAAGAAAGGCTTATTCACAACCCATCAAGTGGGCGATAAATATTATTTCGAGATACCCAAAAAACACCTTGGCAAAGACATGTTATTAGTCAGCCAAATCGCCAAACTTCCCTCCGGCATCGGTGGAGGCTACGTGAATGCCGGAACCTCATCGCGTGAGCAATTGATCGTTTGGGAAAAATTTCAAGAAAAGATCATGATTAAAGTTAAATCTTATGCAGCGGTGGCGGCAGATTCGCTGCCGATCAGTTTGTCGGTCAAGGCGAATCATTATGAGCCTACCTTGTACATGTTCGACATCGAAACCTATAGCAAAGATTCAAGTAACCTGGTCATCGACGTCACCAAGTTTTACAGCAGTGACATTCCAGCGATGAGTGCGTTAGATGCCTCCTTGCGTGAAGCACATAAGGTGAAGAATTTGGATCCTACGCGGAGCTTTATTCGTTCCGTCAAATCCTTCCCGTTGAACATCGAAGTATTACAAGATTTCACCTACAATGCCTCGAAACCATCTGCGACACCTTATACGGAAACCATCAGTTTACAGATGAATCAGTCCATGATTTTATTGCCTGAAAAACCGATGAAGCCGCGTTTATTCGATCAGCGCGTAGGTTATTTTACGCAAAAGCAATACGATTATTCGAGCGAGGAATTGAAGTCGGATCAAAAATCCTACATCCAGCGCTGGCGTTTGGAGCCAAAAGATATGGCGGCTTACAAACGTGGGGAATTGGTGGAACCGATTAAACCAATTGTGTATTACTTGGATCCAGCCACGCCCATGAAGCTTCGGAAGCACATGAAAAAAGGCGTGGAGAATTGGCAAAAAGCGTTTGAGGTAGCCGGGTTTAAAAATGCCATTATTTGCAAAGATCCGCCAACTGCCGCAGAGGATCCAGATTTTTCACCCGAAGACATTCGCTATTCGGTGATTCGCTATGTGGCGAGTACGACGCGGAATGCCACGGGACCGAGTGTCAGCGATCCCCGTTCGGGAGAGATTATTGAAAGTGATATTATTTGGTATCACAACCACTTGCGTTCCTACCGCAACCGCTTTTTATTAGAAACGGGGGCCTCTAATCCGCATGCGCGGACTTTAGACACACGTGAAGAGGACATTGGCGAAATGATGGAAATGGTGATTTCGCATGAAGTGGGTCACGCACTTGGTTTTCCACATAACATGGGCGCGAGCAGTTCGTATGAAGTGGAGAATTACCGCAAGGCCGACTTCACCAAAAAGGAAGGAATTTCTGCAAGTATCATGGATTATGCCCGCTTTAATTACATTGCCCAGCCGGAGGATAAGGACGTGCGTTACATCCGACAAATGGGGCCATATGATGACTATGCGGTGAATTGGGGCTACCGACTTTTACCAGATGCCGCTACGCCGGAAGCGGAAGTACCCACATTAGACAAATGGATAGAAGCTAAATCAGGAGATCCAAGATTTCGATTTGGTAGTCAAGGAACAACATTTGACCCGAGTTCGCAGACGGAGGATGTGGGAAATGATCCAGTTCGAGCGAGCACTTATGCGGTGAAAAACCTGAAATATGTGGCGAAAAACTTGGCCGATTGGACAAGTAAAAAGACCAATGATTACGAAGATTTGATTGAATTAAACGACGAATTATTGAGTTCTTGGTCGCGTTATGTGGGCCATGTGACCACGATGGTCGGTGGCGTTTATGAGCAATATGCGAAGCCAAATCAGCAAATTTCGTCGTATAATCCGGTGCCGAAAGCGAGCCAACAAGCCGCTGTCAATTGGATTATTGCCAACGTATTTTCGAATGTGGATTGGTTGATTAATAAAGAAGTCGTGACGCATCACATGATGGGTTATACGGACCGCATTCGAAGTTTACAGGTGAGTCCATTGAACCGGATGCTAAGTTTGGAGACGTTTGCGCGCTTGGATAATAGTGCTTTGACTGTGGCGAATAACTACCGGACAATTGATCTCTTTCAAGATTTACGTGGGGGAATTTGGTCTGAACTAGCGAAAGGAAAGAACATTGATCGCTACCGTAGAAATTTACAAAAAGCCTATATTGAGCGCATGAGGGCATTAATGACGGACCAGGCTCCTGCACCTGCTGCGGCAGCGGCTTCCGGCCCGCCACGGGAAAGCTATCCCGTTGCACAGTCGGACGTTCGTTCCATTGTTCGTGGCGAACTGAAGGAGTTATTGGTTGCGTTGCAAGTGGGTAAAGTTAAAATTACGGATAAAGAAACAGCCTACCATTTGGCAGACTGCATCGATCGAATTCAGACGATTTTAAATCCAACCAAGGCCCTGAAATAGGGGCTTTGGTTTTAGTCTAATAGTGCATTTACACACCAAAGCAAGGGGCCTTGGCCGTGTAAATCTCCCGTAATGCGCTTGCGATCTAGGTAATATTGATGGTCATTTTTCTTGTTGGTTCCTTC
>CANHKE010000045.1 GCA_947461155.1 Cytophagaceae bacterium
CGGTATTTTAATACGTATTATCGATTTTCAGATTGGATTCATTGGGAAGTCAAAGAAGATGCGGTTTTAAAAAGCCCATTTGCCTTCCCTAATCTCTTGGTTATTTTGACGCTAAGTTCATTAACAGCATTTTTGTCCTTTTACAATCGTTTGATGCATCCAAATAGTGATGTTTTATTTGAATCTTGGGAAAGTTTTCAGACGATTGGAGCTTCTTTGGGTTTTTTAGTGATCAAGATTTTTGTCGGTTTCCTTTTGTTTATTTCGCGTTATTTTATGTTTAAGTTGTTTACCAACTTGTTTCGATTGTCTCAGGTGGCAGAAGCGCATTATTTCAAATCCTTGCAAACGAATTTTCAGTTTTTTACATTATTATTTTTAGGTATTAGTTTGTATTCGCTGTATTCAGGTCCTTTGGTGCCAATTGATCTTACGTGGATATCTTATGTGATTACGGGATATTTTGTTGTTCGTTCGTTTTATTTATTTCAAGTAATTCGGAAGTCGTTTCCGGTAAACCAGCTTTCATTATTTGCCTATCTAATGCTCATGGAAGGACAAGTATTGGTCTTTGGTTTGCGGGAGCTTATTTTCCCAGAATACATGTAAGGGCATTAATTTATTTGAATAAAAAAAATGTATATTTGCAGTCAAATTGAGAATTAGTACGCTCAGATGCGTGAATTGAATATTGTTCTTATGAGTGAAATTGCAAATGGGGTCCAACAGGATGCCACTCGGTTGAAAAAAGTAAAAAGTATCTTGGTAACTCAAGCTGCTCCTACGGATGGTAAATCCCCTTATTTTGAGATTGAACGTAAATACAACGTAAAGGTAGATTTCAGACCTTTTATTGAGGTTCAGGGTATTGCTTATAAAGAATTTCGTAAGCAAAAGATCGAAATTTTGGCGCATACAGCCATTATTTTCACGAGTCGTAATGCAATCGATCATTTTTTTCGCATTTGTAAAGAGGCGAAGATTGAGGTTCCTGCCGACATGAAATATTTCTGTATTACGGAGCAGACTGCCAATTATTTACAGAAATACATTGTTATTCGTAAGCGTAAAGTTTTCACAGGAACGCGTACAGCTTTGGATTTATTGGAGATTATTAAGAAACACAAGACTGAGAAGTTTTTGTTTCCTTGCTCGAATAAGCGTCAAAAGGATTTGCCGGATTATATGGGCACCAATGATTTTCAATTGACGGAAGCGGTAATGTATGAGACGGTTTCGGCCGATTTATCTGACTTGGAGAATGTATTTTACGATATCATTGCATTTTACAGTCCATCGGGAATTACGTCTTTGTTTTTAAATTTCCCTGATTTTAAGCAAAATAATACACGCATCGCGGCATTTGGTCCTACGACCGCACAAGCTGTCACGGATGCCGGTCTAATAATTGATATTCAGGCACCTATGCCTAATGCACCTTCGATGACGGGCGCCCTTGAATATTATATCAAACAAGTGAATAAATAAATCAGTTTAGCTCCCATCGGGAGCTTTTTTTTTCCTTAGCTTTGTCAAACCTCAAAGGATTGACAAAGCTGGGGAGAATTCAGTTTTCTGATTTAATCACAAATCGTTATTATTGAGGGTTGATATTTTTTATGAGCCAATTTCCCTTCAAATTTCTAGTCTTTTTTTTGCTTGTGTGCGTCGCACCGTTTCGGCAATCCTATGGTCAATTAGGTCCGGGAATCAGTATGTTCACGCAAAATCGCATCTATTTAAATCCAGCTTATTCGGGTGTAGGTGATCGCTCTTACGTTCAGTTGCATGTTCGAAATCAATGGACTGGATATCAAACCACGCAAGATGGGAGTGGCAGTTTAGGCACGCGACTATTGAGCGCCTCGGTTCCGATTGGAAGCTCAGGCCTTGGTTTGGGGATAAATTATTTATCGGATTTAACGCCATCTGGTGTAGGATTACAAGGTGCGAATGTGCAAATAGCCTATCAATTAGCTGTTGGGGAGTCTCAGTTTTCCTTTGGCGGCGGCTTCGGTCTTCAAACAAAATCCTTTGATGGGACCGCATTTCGCGTTCGCGATTCGGGTGATCCATTCGTAGAAGAAATTTCAGGTAAGCAGGTAAGCCAAGCAACATGGGCAAATAACTTGGGCGTTTTATTTACGCGTAAAAAGTTGCACGTCGGCGCTACGTTTAACCCGGGTCAGCAATTTGCGTTACATGCAGAGCACACGCTCCCCTTGTTTGCAGGAATTGATCTTAATCCATTTTTTCGTGTTCGGTCCATTCCAAATGCAGTCATTATAGAGCCTGGTGTGCGTATTTTATATCAAAATGCGGTTTGGATAGGAGGGAGTTTTCGGTCAAACGATGCGCTTATCGGCATGGTAGGCGTTTCAGTTTGGAAAAATAGAATCGAGGCTGGCTATTCGATTGATTACACGACCGTCAATTTACCCGTTAAGTCCTTGTTGACACATGAGTTATTTTGCCGGTTCAACCTGCCGAATTTCAGTTTTAAAACCGTTCAGTCGCCGATTAAAACACCTCGTTTTCGGCTAAACTAAGGGCTTTTATCCCATTTAAAAAAAACTGCGTTTGTGTATTTATTATCAGAAATATCCCTTAATTTTGAGGAATTTGAATTAATTATGCAGGGTATTTAAGTTCCGCGCAATAATTGTTGATTCAAATCGTTTTGAACAAAGATCTATTAATTCGTTTATATGAATTTTAAATTAGTTGGTAAGCAACTCGCCTTAAGTTTATCTGTTGTTGTTTTAGCTATGGCAATGTATAGTTGCGGTGGCTCGAAAAATTCCAAATCATCTGGTGGTAAAACCTTGAGTAGTTCCAAAGGAGGAGCTTCTAAAGGAAAGGGTTTGCTCGGTTTTGGTAAGCAATCCAAAGAAGCGCCCGGTGTTGAGAATGGAGAAATCGTTGCTGCTGCACGTAAGGGGTGGAGCCAACCGACGCCATATGGCATGGTTTTGGTGCCTTCGGGTAGTTTTATGATGGGTCAGGCAGACGAAGATGCCTCGCGTTCAGGCATTAGCTTTAACAAGCGTGTGACGGTGGCTGCATTTTACATGGACGATACAGAAATTACCAATCATGAGTATCGCCAGTTTACAAACGCGTTATTGAAGGACTCTGTTTCCGTGTTGGGTGAAGATAAAATATTTACAGAATTTTATCCAGATACAACGGTTTGGAATAGTGATTTTACGTATCACAACGGTGATCCGATGACCGAATATTATTTCTCTAGCCCTGCATTTGACCTGTATCCGGTCGTGGGAGTGAGCTGGGATGCTGCCAAGTATTTCTGTTTATGGCGTTCCAAAATGATGAACGATTTTCGTAAAAAGCAGGGGCTATATATTTTGCCTCGTTTTGAATTACCTTCTGAGTCAGAATGGGAATGGGCTGCTCGTGGTGGTCGTGCTTCGACCAAATATCCTTGGGGAAATCCGTATGTAGCTAATTCGGTAGGTTGTTTGCAGGCTAACTTTAAACCGCATCGTGGAAATTACGATTCCGATGGTTATTCGTATACGTCGCCGGCTAATGCATTTGAACCGAATGATTTTGGATTATATAACATGGCAGGTAATGTGGCCGAATGGTGTGAGGATGCGTATGCTGACAATGCTTCGGCGGTTACATGGGATTTAAATACGGTCAATAAAGATGCAGACGAGCCTAGAAAAGTGATTCGCGGTGGTTCTTGGAAAGATATTGCCTATTATTTAGAGACGGGTACGCGTGCCTATGAATTACAAAACAAGAAACGCTCGTATATCGGGTTTCGCTCGATGATGCGTTACTTGGGACGTCCAGCAGTTAAATAACATTCATTTTACAACATATTAAAACGATTAAGTCAAATGGGATTAGAAAAATCAATCAACGTCGTAGCTAGTTTTGGTGCTGCAGTTGTTATTATCGGAGCTTTGTTTAAAATTGTTCACTGGACCGGTGCAAACGAAATGCTTATGGTGGGTATGTTTACCGAAGCAGCCATCTTTATTTTGTTTGGTGTGTTGTATTTAAAAGCAAAACCCGAAAAAGAATATAACTGGGAAAACGTTTACCCAGAATTAGTTGGCGATAAGCCTGCCGCAGCGCGTTCATCTGCTTCAGGATTAGCTGATTTAGCGAACCAACCAGGTCTAGGGGCTGATGTAGTGGCTAATTTGACTAAAAGTTTACAAGGTTTGACGGCAACGGCGAATAGCTTGCAAGAAATTTCAAAGGCAACGGGCGCGACGCAGGAATTTGTTCAGTCATTGACAACTTCTTCTCAATCGTTAGGAGCCTTGAACAAGACAGTTGCTGATGCGACTACTTCATTGGGTTCTATTTCAATTTCTTCAACAGAAGCTGCGAAATATGCGCAACAATATGCAAAGGCTGGAGATCAGTTGGCAGCATTAAACGCTGTTTACGAAACAGAGATTCAAGAGTCTTCGAAGCATCTCAAAGCAATCAACGGATATTATTCTAATGTTACGGCGACTACGGAGCAGTTAGCTGCTTCGTCAAAAGACGCTGCTTTGTTCCAAGCGGAATTGGCTAAATTAAATGCCAACATTCAAGCTTTGAATCAAGTATACGGAAGTATGTTAACTGCAATGAAAGGGTAATCACGTTTTGTCACGTATAAGATACTATGGCTAGTTTAAAAGAGACACCCCGGCAGAAAATGATCGGGATGATGTATTTGGTTTTAACAGCGCTACTTGCCTTACAAGTGAGTGATGCCTTATTACAAAAGTTTACGATTCTGAATTCAAGTTTAGAAGTTGCGAATCAATCAGCTGCATCTAAGAATAAAGGAATGGTTCAAGGAATTCAAGAACGTATCAAAGATTTGCCTAATCCTGCGGCGTATGCCGATGTATTGAAACGGGCGAATGAAGTTAAGCGCGAAGCAGATGCCTTGGTCAATCAGTTGGAATCCATAAAGGCACAGGTTTTAGAAACGGGTGGTGGCATCGATCCAGAAACGGGGAATATTAAGAACCCAAAAGAAGAAGAAAAGGTATTTGGTTTGATGGTTGGCGCGAATAAATCAGGTGAAGCCTATAAGTTAATCGGTCTATTCGACGCTTATGTGAAGAAATTAGAAGGTCTGGCTGATCCAGGTACTAAATTTCCAAGTTTAGCGGCAGATGGAAAAACAGATCCCATTGCGAGTAAGGATCCCAACCAAGCCAATAAAGATTTTGCCGAGTTGAATTTTGCGCAAACGCCCGTTCCAGCTGCGATGGCAACAATTAGCCAGAAGCAAGCCGAGGTTCGACGTTATGAAAGTGATGTCCTAGCCCAATTGGCACAGAAAGTAGGCGCCAAAGAAATCAAATTCGATAAAGTATTTGCTCAGGTTTCAGCTAACGCCAATACGGTTGTTGCTGGTATGGAATACCAAGCTGAAGTGTTTATTGCCGCAACTTCGAGTGGATTTACGCCACGTATGAGTTTTAATGGTGCTTCGATTCCTGTTGTTGACGGACGTGGCCAAATCAAATTCAAGACATCAGGTGGTGGTTACGATGCGAACGGAATGTCAAAAAAGACGTATACGGCATCTGTTTCTTATATGAGTCCAGCAGGCCCGAAAACGGAAACGATTCAAAAAGAATATTTTGTACTAAAGCCTACGTATAATATCGAAACGGCTACGTTGCCTGCTTTGTATTTAGGTTGTGCGAACCGTTTAAGCGTGGCGAGTCCAGGTTTGGGTGCATTATGGAATCCTTCATTCTCTGCAGACGGAGGTGAGGCGATTGCCGGTCAGACCCGTGGAAAGGTAACTATTGTTCCGAATGCGGCTACAATCACTTTGAATGTGGCGAATAGTGGAACTTTATTAGGAAAAGAAACTTTCCGTGTTCGTCGTGTGCCAAGACCAGAAGTAAAGGTATTTGGAAATGGTGGCGAATTGGATGAGAAACGTGGAGCAAGTGCTTCCGGTTTACGTAGTATTGATGCACGCGCGTTAGCTGACGAATCATTTAAGTCGACAAATCCTGAAGATGCCAATTTCCGCGTATCCGAATTGTATGTTGCATTAGCTCGTGGCCAGCGAAAAATTGATGATGTTACCTTACCGGGATCTGGATCCATTGCTAAGTTAGCGGCACAGGCGCAAGCAGGTGATCGGTATTACATCGAGATTAAGGGTGTTCAGCGGAAGAACTTTAAAGGTGCCGTTGAAACCATTCCATTCACCATGGCGAAAAATATTCCGTTGAATTAATACGAAATACATGAAATTAGTATCCAAAATAGTATTGTTTAGTGCATTCCTAGGTTCAGCTTTTCAAACGCTTGCGCAAGAAAAGCCAGTTCCTGGTAACCAAAACTCAGTTCGTCCGATCGATGAATCGAGTATCCATTACAAGGCTCGTTTATGGCGCCGGATGGATTTGAATGAAAAAATTAATCAACCGTTTTTCTCGGTGAATAATGAAATTTCAAAATTCATTTTGGAATGGGTGAAGGCGGGTGTTTTGACTCCATACGCGAACGATTCGTTGTTGACAAAATTAAGCCCAGAACAATTTCAAGATAACTTGAAAATGGAGGAGCAATCAGAAGAAGCAACGCTATCCGATGCGGAGAAAGCTGCTGGTTTTGGTGCTGAAGGTGCTACGCCTAAGGCGACCGGTTCTGATGATGGCTGGGGTGGTGGTGCAAAGCCAGCTGCAGCTGCGGCGCCTGCAAAGGATGCGTTTGAAGCGAAACCTGCTTTAGGTGCAGTTTCGTATTATTTCCCCAAGGAACTTTCGATTTTAGAAATTCGTGAAGATGCCATTATTGATCGCCGTAGATCACGTTTGTACTTTGATATTCAGTCGATTTCCTTGATTATTCCTGCTTCTAAAACGAAAGCGGGTTTTGATAAGGCCGTTGCTTCGTTCCGTTACAAGGATTTGTACAAATTGTTCCGTAGCAATCCGAATTGCATTTGGTATAATTCGGAAAACGAAACGCAACACAAGAATATGGCCGATGCATTTGACTTACGTATGTTTCAAGCGCGGATCATTAAAAAGGGGAATGTGGAAAACAAGTTTTTAACGGACTTGTATGGTGGAGAAAAGGAAGGTTTGATGATGTCTCAAATGTTAGAATATAAGTTGCTCGAAATGGAGCACGACTTATGGGAAAATTAAAATTTCAATGAATGAAGGGAGCATATCAAATGCTCCCTTTTTTTATGCCCATGCTGATTTTGGATTAATCGGATAAAAAATAATACACAAAGCTTTGAGGACTTCTTGTTTCTTCATTTTTTCCTAAAATTCGGGTGTATTATCTTGAATTAATTCCATTTTTTGCTGACTAAAATGTAAATTGCACAGTAATTTGATTTAATTAATCTATGTCGTATCAACGCAAAACAAAAATTGTTGCCACAGTAGGCCCAGCCTCTGAATCAAGAGAATCGTTAATTCAATTAGCTGAAGCTGGTGTAAATATCTTCCGTTTGAATTTTTCACATGGTACGCATGCGGACCATTTGGAGCGTTTGAAAACAATTCGCTCAATTAGCGAGGAGAAAGGTTTAAACTTAACGATTTTACAAGATTTACAAGGACCTAAAATCCGTACCCAATTAGTTGAAAACAACGGAGTTCCTTTGGAAGCCGGTAAGCAATTAATTTTTGCGATGGATGAAAACCTATTAGGTACATCTGAAAAAGTTGGGACCACGTATACGTCGATGTACTTAGATGTAAATGTAGGAGAGCGTATCCTGATGGATGATGGTAACTTAGAAGTTAAGGTATTAGCCATTGATAAAGTAAAGAAAGAAGTACTTACTGAAGTAATTTATGGGGGTATTTTGAAGTCGAAAAAAGGCATCAACTTGCCAGGAACGAAGGTTTCATTGCCTTGTTTGACGGAAAAAGATGAAGCAGATTTATATTTCGGTTTAGATCATGGAGTTGATTGGATCGCGTTGTCATTTGTCCGTAAGGCAGCTGACATTTGGGATATTAAAGATAAAATTAAAGCCTATGGTAAAACAGCCAAGGTAATCGCTAAAATTGAAAAGCCAGAAGCCATTGATAACTTAGATGAAATCATCGAGGCGACTGATGCAATTATGGTTGCTCGTGGCGATTTGGGTGTTGAAATGGACGGTGCCGTTGTTCCTTA
>CANHKE010000046.1 GCA_947461155.1 Cytophagaceae bacterium
AGCCCAAAGATTTAACTGGTTTTTCACACATTGAAGTATTGGGTGCGCGTGAGCATAATTTAAAGAATATCGATGTGTCTATTCCGCGTAACCAATTAGTGGTTGTGACAGGAATATCGGGTTCAGGCAAATCTTCTTTGGCATTTGATACGATATATGCGGAGGGCCAGCGGCGGTACATGGAGAGTTTTTCTGCCTATGCGCGTTCGTTTTTGGGGAATATGGAGCGTCCAGACGTCGATAAGATTGAAGGCTTGTCTCCAGTCATTTCGATTGAGCAAAAAACGACCTCGAAAAATCCACGTTCCACGGTGGGAACGACGACTGAAATTTATGACTTTTTGCGTTTGTTGTTTGCGCGCGGTTCGGAGGCTTTTTCATATTTGACAGGCCAAAAAATGGTCAAGCAATCCGTAGACCAAATCATTGCCACATTGACATCCCAGTTTGATGGAGCGAAAGTTGTTTTATTAGCCCCAGTGATCAAGGGACGTAAAGGGCATTACCGGGAACTCTTTGTGCAAATTGCCAAATGGGGCTATACCAAAGTTCGGGTAGATGGAGAAGTGCTGGACATTGAACCGAAGATGCAATTGGATCGATTTAAGGTGCACGATATAGAGGTGGTTGTCGATCGCTTGGTTATTACGGATGATGAACGCGTGCGTTTGTCGCAGAGTTTGCAGACGGCGATGCAAGTAGGAAAAGGGCAGGTGTATGTATTGGATGCTGCGAATCATTTGCATTATTTTTCACAGACCTTGATGGATCCGGAAACGGGATTGTCTTATGATGAGCCTGCGCCGAATACCTTTTCGTTTAATAGTCCGTATGGTGCTTGCCCATGTTGCAATGGCTTGGGAGTGATCGAAGAAATTACGGAGGATTCCGTGATTCCGGATCGAAAATTAAGTATTGTTCGGGGTGCGATTGCGCCGATAGGCGAATACCGCGAGTTATGGATATTCAAGCAATTAGAAGTATTATTAAAGCCATTTCAAGTAGGGCTTTCCACGCCCATCGAAAAGTTTCCATTGGAAGCCGTCGAGATGATGTTGTACGGTACAGATGAACCCGTTCCAGTTCCATCGAAGAAATATGTAGGGACGGAGTGGAGTACGAAATACGACGGAATTATCAATTTCCTAAAACGGCAGCAGGAGAGTGGATCGGAAAAGACGCAAGATTGGTTAAAGGATTTTTTGGTCATCAAAACCTGTCCAGATTGTGGCGGATATCGCTTGAAGAAGGAAGCCTTGCATTTTAAAATCGATGGGAAACACATCGGGGAATTAGCCCAAATGGATGTGCTCGAACTCGAGCAATGGTTGGAAGGTTTGGAATTGCGCATTTCAGAACGCCAGCGTCAAATTGGTTCAGAGGTGTTGAAAGAGATTCGAAAGCGGGTGGGCTTTTTGACGCAGATTGGGTTGACATATTTGACACTAGATCGGCCGATGAAGACCTTGTCTGGCGGAGAGTCCCAACGCATTCGTTTAGCCACCCAAATAGGT
The DNA here is from genome assembly GCA_947461155.1 of Cytophagaceae bacterium. Classification (GTDB taxonomy): domain Bacteria; phylum Bacteroidota; class Bacteroidia; order Cytophagales; family Spirosomataceae; genus Aquirufa. The sequence continues at coordinate 1,515 of CANHKE010000046.1, forward strand.
ACACAATTAGTAGGTGTTTTATACATCATGGATGAGCCGTCGATTGGTTTGCATCAGCGGGATAATGAGAAGTTGATTCAAGCACTGAAGGATTTGCGTGATTTAGGGAATTCGGTTTTGGTGGTTGAGCACGATAAAGATATGATGCTCGAGTCTGACTATATTTTGGACATTGGTCCGGGGGCAGGCCGACATGGCGGGCATGTGGTTGGATTTGGAAAGCCAGCAGATTTCATCAAATTAGGTACGCCCACCGCGCAATTTTTAAATGGGGAGTTGGCGATTGAGGTTCCAACGAAACGAAGAAAGGGGAATGGTCACCAAATCGAGTTAAAAGGCGCTACGGGTAATAACCTGAAAAACGTATCGATTACGTTGCCTTTGGGTAAATTCATTTCTGTGACGGGTGTTTCCGGATCCGGAAAATCAACGTTGATTCATGATACCTTGGTGCTAAAATTAAAGCAACATTTTGATCGAACAAAGCGGGATGCGATGCCGTTTAAGTCGATGACAGGGCTCGAGTTTATTGATAAGATTATTGAGGTTGACCAATCGCCTATCGGGCGTACGCCGCGTTCGAACCCGGCTACTTACACGAATATGTACACCGATATTCGGGCCTTGTATTGTGAACTGCCGGAATCGAAAATTCGGGGCTATAAGGCGGGTCGTTTTAGTTTCAATGTGAAGGGTGGTCGATGTGAGGATTGCGAGGGAGCGGGGCGGAAGAAAATTGAGATGGAATTTTTGCCAGATGTGCTGGTGGAATGCGAGACGTGTAAGGGCAAACGCTTTAATCGGGAGACCTTGGAGGTTCGCTTTAAAGGCAAGTCGATTTCGGATGTGCTCGATATGACGGTGGAGCAGGCGTTGGAATTTTTTGAAAACCAACCGCGCATTCACCGTCGCGTGCAGACTTTATCGGAAGTAGGGCTCGGGTATATTACCTTAGGCCAACACGCCACAACGTTGTCCGGCGGTGAAGCGCAGCGTGTCAAATTAGCTGAGGAATTGTCCAAGAAAGATACGGGGAAAACGCTCTATGTGTTGGATGAGCCGACAACCGGTTTGCATTTTCAGGATGTCAAATTATTGTTGGACGTACTTCAAAAGCTGGTGGACAAAGGCAACACGGTTCTGATTATTGAACATAATTTAGACGTGGTTAAGGTGTCTGACTACGTGATTGATATGGGGCCTGAAGGAGGAAATGCGGGCGGAAAATTAGTGGGATCGGGTACACCAGAACAGATTGCTCAACTAAAAGGCAGTGAAACCGGCCGGTTTTTAAAGAAAGAATTGCGGTAATTGTCGTCAATAAGCAAGGATATTTTCACTTTAGAAAAAGCGTTCTGCATGGAATTAAATTGATAAAATTTATCACCTAGTTGATTTTTTTCTCTCATAAATAAGCGGTAGTTTGGTAATGGATTTTGGTAACGCTGATGGGGTCGTAAACCCCGGCAGCGTTTAGCCTCCAAACACATCAACATGAATCAAATAATCTTCATTGGCATCTTACTCAGCATGGGCTATTTCATCGCCCGAAGATTTGGTCGCATTGCAAAAACAATACATCTCGCACGCCCGGTACACGTAACAAATGCATCCGCTCGATGGAAACGGGTATTGCTCCTTGCCTTTGGCCAAAAGAAAATGTTTGAAAAGCCACTTATCGGCTTCATGCATCTTCTGATTTATGTGGGCTTCGTACTCATAAATGTAGAAATTCTTGAAATTATCTTGGATGGAATCTTAGGAACGCACCGTATCTTGGCACCTTACTTGGGTACCCTGTACATGCCCATCATTAACTTTTTCGAATTACTGGCCGCCGGCGTTTTCGTAGCCTGCGTGTTTTTTCTAGCCCGTCGCTTATCTTTCCAAGTAAAACGATTAGACCCGAATCGTCAGACCGAATTGAAAGGTTTCCCCGTTCAAGATGCGCTTCAGATTTTGATCATCGAAATGGTCTTAATGGGAGCCTTATTCACCATGAATGCGGCTGATCCCGAATATACATTTATCATCTCCCAGCATCTCAAACCTTGGCTGCCGGAAACGAATCTGCACCTGATCGAACAAAGCGCTTGGTGGATCCACATTTGCGGCATCCTCGCCTTCGCACTATATGTCACCTATTCGAAACATTTACATATTTTCTTCGCTTTCCCTGCGGTGTTTTATTCCAAGATTGACTTAGTCGGTCAAATGGATGCCATGGCACATGTTACTAACGAAGTTAATATTATGCTGGGTAAACCAGGAGAACCAAGCAATCCAGATTTGAAATTTGGCGCACAAGATATCAAAGACCTTACCTGGAAAAACGCACTCGATGCCTACAGCTGTACTGAATGTGGCCGCTGCACCGAACAATGCCCCGCCAATCAAACTGGCAAAAAACTCTCGCCGCGCAAAATCATGATGGACACGCGCGACCGACTCGAAGAACTCCAAAAAGACCCGGCTTCCACAAACGTGTTACTTGGTAATTACATCAGTGCCGAAGAACTCCGTGCCTGCACCACCTGTCAAGCCTGCGTCGAAGCGTGCCCCATCCAGCTTTCGCCACTCGATATCATTTTGGAACTACGTCGCTTTCAAATCATGGAACAATCCGACGCCCCTGGGGCTTGGAATGCGATGTTTGCCAACATAGAAACAAATCAGGCCCCTTGGAAATTCAATCCAAGCGACCGTTTAAATTGGGTTAAATCATGAAAAAACTAGTGCTCGTTATCGTCGGCTTAAGTGCCTTGTATCTCCTTGGACCTCACCCGGACGCCCCCGAAATTAAGGGGCCAAGTTGGACAGATATCCCGAATAATCCGCGCGAAATCGCTGCTTACCTGAATGCAAAGGAAGCTACAAACCGTAATTTGAAGCCCGACAATCAAGGCCAAATTAGTTGGGCCGATTCCGCCAATCCACAAAAAACAAAAACCGTGTTTCTTTACATTCATGGTTTTTCCGCTTCCCCGATGGAAGGTAATCCCTTGCATAAGGAAGTGGCGAAGGCGTTTGGTGCCAACTTAGTTTTGGCGCGAATTGAGGATCACGGTGAATTTCCTACAGACTCCACAATGGCAAATGCCACCGCAGATAAATTCTACCAAAGCGTTGAAAATTATTATGCAATCGCCAAAAAACTTGGTGACCAGGTGGTTGTTTTAGGCACTTCTTTCGGGGGAGCCATGTCATTGGTTCTCGCCAAAAGACATCCCGAAATCAAAGCACTTTTGCTGTACGGACCATGCATTGCGGTTAAGGACCCAACCGCCTCTTTGCTTGATAATCCTTGGGGACTTCAGCTCGCTCATGCTGTGATGCGCAGTGATTTTCGCGATATCCCTTCCGTGAGCTCTGGACACACCAGTTTTTGGAGCCTGCATTACCGCCTTGAAGGCATTGTCGCGCTGCAGAATTTCTTAACGACACAAATGACTGACGAAACCTTCAGCCAAGTCAAAGTCCCTGTATTCTTGGCCTATTACTACCAAGACGAAGCACATCAAGACAACGTCGTTTCCGTTCAAGCGATGCGCGACATGTTCCCAAAATTAGGAAGCAAAATCAAAAAAGAGCAAGCTTTCCCCCTTTCGGGATACCATGTAATTACCTCTGATGTGCTAGGTAAACGCGTCGATTTACCTATTAAAGCCTCTGTCGACTTCATCAAACAACTATGAACCCACAATTAATTTTATACGCAGTTCCCTTTTTTCTCATCACCGTGCTGCTCGAGTCTTGGCTTGCTTATAAGCAACACCGGGACTTTATTGAGGCGAAGGATTCCATGACCTCTATTGGATTAGGTCTTGGGAATTTAGCGGTGGGGACCGTTACAAAAGGCCTTGCATTTGTGACCTATTTTTATATGTACGACCATTGGCGCATCGCTGATTTTCAATTCAATTGGTGGCCCGTTTGGGTGTTCGCATTCCTCGCGGAAGATTTGACCTATTATTGGGTTCACCGGATCTCGCACGAAATTCGGTTTTATTGGGCATCTCACATGGTTCACCATTCATCCCCCAAATACAATTTAGCCGCAGCCTTACGCCAAACTTGGACCGGCAATCTCACAGGCGGTTTTCTATTTTGGGCTTGGCTTCCTCTTATGGGTGTTCACCCGTTTATCGTGTTCTTTTTCCAACAGACCAGTTTGTTATATCAATATTGGATTCATACCGAATTTATCCACAAAATGCCCAATTGGTTTGAACAATTCTTCAATACGCCCTCGCATCACCGCGTGCACCACGGAACGGATTTAGACTATTTGGATACCAATTATGCAGGTGTACTCATCATTTGGGATCGAATTTTTGGTTCTTTCCAGTCGGAAAATGCCCGTCCTCATTACGGCTTAACCAAACAAATTGAAAGCTACAACCCCGCCAAAATTGCCTTTTACGAATGGGTGCAAATTGGCAAAGACCTCATGCATGCCAAAAGCATCAAGCAAGTAGCGGGATTTCTGTTCGGCCCTCCCGGCTGGAGCGATGACGGTTCCCGAATGACTGTGGAACAAATGCGTGCACTAGAAAAAAAGAAATCATGGAACTCCAAGTAACAACCATGGCCGAATGGGCCGCTCGGGGTGAAAGCCCAAGTTATTTATTTTGGGTAGGATGCGCCGGATCTTTCGACGACCGCCACAAAAAAGTCACCCGTGCACTTTGTGAAATTTTAACCAAAGCCCAATTAAGTTTTGCCGTACTTGGTACCGAAGAAGCCTGCACCGGCGATCCTGCTAGACGAGCTGGGAATGAGTTCCTTTTTCAAATGCAAGCCATGCAGAACATTGAAGTACTCAATATGTATGGTGTCAAAAAAATCGTGACGGCATGCCCGCATTGCTTTAATACGCTCAAAAACGAATACCCTAGTTTAGGCGGATCCTATGAAGTTATCCACCATACCCAATTATTGGCGGAGCTTTTGGCGGCAGGTAAAATTCAAGTGAACGATCAAAAAGAAACCATCGCTTACCACGATTCTTGTTACCTGAGTCGCGGAAATGGCATCGTAGAGGCCCCGCGTGAAATTATAGCAAGTCTCAATAAAGACCTGAAAGAACTAAAAAGTTGTCGGACCAAAGGCCTCTGCTGCGGTGCCGGTGGCGCCCAAGTATTCAAAGAACCCGAGCCTGGAACTGAAGATGTTCAAGTAAAACGAACACAAGAAATTATTGATTCCGGTGTAAAAAAAGTAGCTTTGGGCTGCCCTTTTTGTATGGTCATGTTGCAAGACGGACTGAACAAAACCGGGAAAGACCACGAAATTCAGTTGGTGGATTTAGCTGAACTCGTCCAACAAAGCATTCAATAACATGTATATACCCTTTGAACAAATGCCGGACCATGCGCGCGTGTGGATTTATCAGGCAAATCGTCCGCTAACAGCAAACGAAACTCAATTGATCAAGCAAACACTTGAAGCAGGCACGCATGGGTGGGAAGCGCATGGAGCGCCCCTGCAAGCGTCATTTGAAATACGGTATAATCAGGTCATTGTGGTAGCGGTAAATGAATCCGTGAATCAAGCTTCGGGTTGTTCTATTGATGCCTCAACGCGCTGGTTTAAGGAATTGGCGGCCAACCTAAACATCGATTTTTTCAATCGGGATTTAGCGCTTGTTCGTGGAGAATCCTTGGAATTAATTCCCATCGGTCAAATTAAATCACAGGTGCAGGCTGGAAATATCCGTCCTACGGATACCCTGCTAAGGCCTTTAACGGATCAAATTGTCAGCTATCGTAGCGAATGGCTTTGTCCGGTAAACGAATCCTATATCAGTAGACATTTTTAAAATGGCGGAAGATTTACACATTCCTTCAGGCAGTCGGGCAGAAAAATATGCCGCGCTTTACCCACAAATAGCGAGTTTGGTGCAAGATGAAACCGACTTAACGGCTAACCTAGCCAATATTGCCGCAGCGATCAAAGAAGTTTTTGGCTTCTTTTGGGTCGGATTTTATCTAGTGAAGGATGATCAATTAGTCCTTGGACCATTTCAAGGTCCCGTCGCTTGTACGCGCATCCCTTTTCATAAAGGCGTTTGTGGACATTGTTACACGACGGCGGAAACAGTTATCGTGCCAGATGTAGATGCTTTTCCAGGCCACATTGCCTGCGCTTCCGCATCCAAATCGGAGATTGTTTTACCGGTAAAAAATCAGGCAGGCGCCGTGCAAATGGTGCTTGATGTAGACTCTGATTTGCTTGACGATTTTTCAGAGATAGATCAAGTTGGCCTCGAGAAAATATTGGGGTTAATTAGCGAAGCTTGGCAATAACCGTTTCACTTCCCACGGGTTTGTCACCAATGTTCACGCAAATTTCTGCGTCTAAAGGAAGGTAGATATCGATCCGACTACCAAATTTGATAAAGCCAAATTCCTGTCCTTG
>CANHKE010000047.1 GCA_947461155.1 Cytophagaceae bacterium
AATAGATGTCATCTAAGGCAACGCCCGTACCATCTTGAATAGCCTGATGAATCATCAGTACATCTTCCCGCTGGTAAATGCCTTTGGCAATACCGCTTTGATTTGTAATAATGATCAACAAATATCCCGCGTCTTTGAATGCTTGTAACGCTTCAGCAACTCCTGGCGGAATGATGAAATCCTCCATACGGTACACGTAATCGACACGGTCCACGTTCAAGACGCCGTCCCGGTCTAAAAAAATACACTTTTGTTTCATTAAACTAGAATAAACGACTCCAAGGGATGCGGCTCAAAATCAAGACTAATGCAGCCAATGTAAAAATTAAGGCATTTTTATGCTTCGCAGCGTCTGCAATTGCCTTTTTGTTTTTGGCATTGTTTACCGTCGCTAATACCACCGCGATGATGTTCACCGAAATGTGCTCAACTGCTAATAAACGCGTAGCTGGATCCTTCATCGCCGCGCCAAAATCAGCGAATGCCGCCGTTGTTACCGGGCTTAAGAAGAAATAAAGGGCTAAACCGATCAACAATTGCGTGTGCAGCGAGATCATGAAAAACAAACCGGCTTTGCGATCGGAATCCGTAAATAATGAATTATTTGACTGGCCGCGTAAGGCGCGCACAATCACATTGATACCCAAAATGAACACGACTACGAATAGTGCAATGTGAACGTTTGTAACAATTGAATACATGGGATGATAAGTTTTGGTTTGACGCAAAGATACAAAAAGCCCGCGGACCGTGACCTTTGTTACGAATAATCCTCTATTTTTCTTTACCTTTGGGCCATATTTACCCCCAAAAAGATGTCAAATTCATCCGGTTTAAAGGCAGCCATCAATGCCCGTTGTCCACAGTGTCGCGAAGGTCGTTTGTTTAAATTCAAATGGTGGAATTTGTTCAATTTCGCCCAAATGGAGGAAAAATGTTCCGCTTGCGGCATGCGTTACGAGATTGAGCCCGGATTTTTTTACGGCGCCATGTACATTTCCTACGCGTTTACCGTTGGAATCATGCTCGTGGGTGGCTTAATTATTTACAATGTTTTCAACGATCCGGATGCGATGGGCTATGTGATTCCAATCACATTGATTTCCCTCGCGTTAGTTCCGGCTAATTTCCGTGTTTCCCGTGTGATTTTCATACATTTGTTCTCTGGCGTCACCTACCGTCCCAATAAATGAAAATACTCGATTGGTACATTTTGAAAAAATTCTTGAAGACCTATGTCTTCGCTGTTTTTCTTATTGTATTGATTGTTATGGTGATTGATTACACCGAAAAAATCGATGATTTCATCCGGAAAGAGGCGCCATTTCGCGCCATCATTTTCGATTATTACTTGAATTTTATCCCCTATTGGGCGAACTACATCAGTCCGCTCATGGTGTTTATTGCGACCGTTTTTTTTACGGCCAACATGGCCTCCAAGACGGAAATTATTGCCATTTTAAGCTCCGGAATTAGCTTTCCGCGCTTGATGCGGCCCTATATTATTGGGTCTTCCATCATCGCAATTGGGACCTTCGTAATGATCGGTTGGATCGTCCCCAATGCCAATAAAATCCGCGTTCCCTTCGAGCACGAGTACATTAACGGAACCTATTATTTCGACAAGCGCGACGTGCACATCAAAATCGCTCCGGACGTTTATGCCTACATTGAGAGTTACGACAATAACTCGAATACCGGGTATCGCTTTAGTTTGGAGCGCATTGCCGATAATGAAATCAAGCAAAAATTGGTTTCGGACCGCATCACCTGGGATTCCGTCGCCAAAAAATGGACCATACACGATTATCGCATTCGCACGCTCGTGGGTGGTGGGAATGCGCTGGTGTATGGCGCGAAAATCGATACGACGCTCAATTTATTGCCAAAAGATTTCCAGAATAAGCACTTGCTGCATGAGACATTTACGTTGCCAGAGCTGAACCGACATATCGATTTGGTGCGGTCGCGGGGTGCGGATGGGATTGAGGTCTTCTTGATTGAAAAATACCTGCGTTTTGCTAATCCGTTTTCAGTCATTATTTTAACGATTATTGGGTTCCTAGTTTCCGCACGTAAGGCGCGAGGTGGCGTGGGATTTCAGATTGCGCTGGGATTCTCTTTGGCATTTGTTTACATCCTGTTTTTCATGATGAGTAAGGGGATTGCGGAAGGTGGCGGGATGCCGCCGATGCTCGCGGTATGGTTACCGAATCTGGTATTTTCCGCGGTGGGTGTGGGACTTTACTATACGATTCCGCGATAAAGATGACGCAAGCGCCCCGACTTCTCGACTATTTCAAGATTCATTTTATTGTGATTTTATACGCGTTCACTGCCATTTTGGGGAATGCGACGCAGGCCAATGCGCTCACCATCGTATTTTTTCGTTGTGTCATCGCGGCGGTGGGATTGGCTGGGATATTGGTTTTTTCCAAGCATTCGTTTCGCGTTTCGCGTGAAGTTTGGGGGGTTTGGCTGCTGAATGGGGTGTTTATCGCGCTGCATTGGTTATTGTTTTTCGGCGCCGCCAAAGTATCTACCGTAGCCATGTGCCTCGCGGGTCTTTCCACGCAAACGTTCTGGACATCGGTCATGGAGCCGATTGCGAAAAAACAAAAAATCGCCTGGGTCGAGGTATTTTTAGGCTTGATCGTTGTGGTGGCCTTGGGCATCATCTTTTCGGTCCAGTCCGGCCAATGGCTCGGACTCGTCATGGGCATCGGATCCGGGTTTTTCGGGGCGCTATTTTCGGTGATTAATGGTAATTATACCCACTCCCATGATTCCAAATTGATTACCGTATATGAGATGGCGGCCGCAGGCGTAATCACCGGGTTAGTTTGGGCGTATGGCTTAAGTTCGGGGGCGACAGGATTTGTGCCGCTGGGCCTTGACTGGTTATGGATTGGGATTTTAGCGGTGGTTTGTACGGTGTATGCCTATACGGAAACCATTCATTTGTATAAAGTATTCAGCGTTTTTTCAATCAATTTAGTGATAACGCTCGAACCGGTTTATGGTATTTTACTCGCCGTCTTCATTTTCGGCCAAAAAGAAATCATGCATCCCGGCTTTTATTGGGGCACAGGGTTGTTGGTTTTAACGGTCATGGCCCACCCTTTTCTCAAGAAAAAATAATCAGTTTCCTGGTCAATAACCCATAGGAAAAATCCTCACTACCCCTTAGCTTTGCCAAACCTTGGAGGATTGGCAAAGCTAGAGCTCTAAATCTAAACCTATGAAACACCCAGTCGCATTGAACCTGCTCGTTTATGGGCCGGAAATGAATCAACATGTATTGTCGGAGTTAGCATTTATTGCGCAGACGGGGTATCAAGGCATCGAAATTCCCATTTTTGAGACTGATTTTTACAAATGGCCGGCTTGGAAAGTAGAAGCGGACCGGCTCGGCTTATCGATTTTTGCCTGCGGCATCGCAGGACCTGAGCAAAACCTGATTTCTCCGGATCCTAAGATTCGCGCGGCGGGTTTGGCGTATATCAAAGCCGCGACGGACGTCGCCGCGCAGCTCGGATCTCCTTATTTATCCGGACCAATCCATTCCGCCTTGGGTGTTTTCACTGGACAAGCTGCCACGGAACAAGAAATCAGCTGGGCCGTGGAGGGCATGCGCGAAGCCGCAGACCACGCCGCCACGAAAAATATCACCATTTGCCTGGAATATCTGAATCGATTTGAGAGTTATTTGGTGTCCTGTGCGGAGGAACTATACAGCTTGGTGAAACGCATCGATCACCCTAATGTCCGCATCATGTTTGATACCTTCCACGCGAATATCGAAGAAAAAAATACTTCGGACGCCATGAAACACATCGCAGACCTTACCCCACATGTGCAAATTTCTGAGAGCACACGCGGCATATTAGGTGAAGGGCAGGTAAATATTCCCGAATTTTTGAATACCTTAAGCGACCTAAATTATGACGGATGGATTGTAGTAGAGTCCTTTGGGACAAAATTGCCTGCTGCGCATATTTGGCGAAAAATGTTTACCAATGAGCGGGAGTTGATTGAGAAATCGTATCGCTATTTACAGTCCCTAGGCTAAAGCCCAGGGATATCAAATAAAAGAAAAATTATAACCCCAGGTTTTAACCTGGGGGCATTAACTATAAACCTATGAAAAAATACAACGTAGCCATCGTCGGCCTGGGATTTGGAGCGGAATTCATTCCCATTTATCTAAAACATCCATTGGCAAATATGTATGCCATTTGCCAGCGCAACGAGGAAAAACTGAATTCCATCGGCGACGCGTATGGCATCGCGACGCGCTACACGGATTTTGAAAAATTGATTCAAGACCCGAATGTCGACGTAGTTCACATCAACTCCCCAATTCACTTACACGCCGAACAAACGCTTAAAGCGCTCAACGCCGGAAAACATGTAGCCTGTACCGTTCCGATGGCCACTTCGGTCGAAGAATGCAAAGCCATCGTGGAAGCCAGCAAGCGCATGGGGAAAAAATACATGATGATGGAAACGGTCGTATACGCCCGTGAATTTTTATACATCAAAGAACTATACGAAAAAGGCGAGTTGGGGAAAGTTCAGTTTTTGAAGGCTTCGCACCAACAAGACATGGACGGTTGGCCGGATTACTGGCCAGGCCTCCCTCCGATGCACTACGCGACACACTGCGTAGGCCCGGTTGCCGGATTATTAAAACTCGAAGCGGAATACGTTTCTTGTTTTGGATCGGGAACAATCCGCGAGGAACTGATCCAGCATTACAATTCTCCCTTCGCCGTCGAATCCGCACACATTAAATTCCGCGATTCCGACCTAAGCGCGATGGTTTACCGCTCACTATTCGATGTCGCTCGCCAATACCGCGAAAGTTTCGAGGTTTACGGTTCCAAAAAATCAGTTGAATGGCCTTTAATCGAAGGCGAAGAATTGGTTATTCATACGGCCAAAAAACCCGAGCCAGAAATCCCAAGCAAAGTCCCTACACCGGATTTCGCACATTATTTACCGGAAGAAATCCAGCGATTCACCACGAAAGGTGTTTACGACGAAGATGAAAATACCCACCTTTCCTTTACGCAAGGTGGCGGCCACGGCGGTTCTCACCCACATTTGGTCAACGAATTTTTACAAGCGCTAGCCGCTGATCGCGATCCGTTCCCGAACGCTCCGCAGTCGGCAAACTGGACATCCGTAGGCATTTTAGCCCACGAATCTGCCCTTCAAGGTGGAAAAATCATTGAAATCCCTAAATTCTAAGCCATGCGTTTATTGCTACTTGCCTGCCTATTTTTGTCTCAATTTGCGACACTTGCCCAAACTGGGCGCCGCCTCGAACTCCTATTTTTAGGCGACAAAGGCCACCATAAACCCTTCGATCGCTACCCGGCATTGCAGTCGGCCGTAGGCATCAAAGGCATGAACATCACCTATACTGAGTCGCTCAAAGACTTAAATACGGCGTATTTGAACAAATTCGACGCCTTAGTGATCTATGCAAATCATGATTCGATCGCAGCACCGCAAGAAAAAGCCTTGTTGGCCTATGTGGCCAGCGGCCACGGCCTCGTGGCGATTCACTGCGCCTCGTTCAACTTCCGGAATTCGAAGGAATTTGTCAAAATGGTGGGCGGGCAGTTTTGGCGCCATGGCATGGATTCGATTCGCGTGAAAAATGAAGCGAACACACAAGTAAACATCAAAACAGTAGACGAAACGTATTTGCATAGCCAATTGCAAGCAGACAATCAGGTTTGGCAAAGTCGGATCCTAGGACCCGAGCAAGCGAAAGACAAACCTGGCGCAACCACCGAACCCTACACGTGGACCCGGACCTACGGAAAAGGCAACGTATTTTATACGGCTTATGGCCACGATGAACGTACGTGGGACAATGCTGGATTTCAAGATTTAATCACACAAGGAATCATGCATGCGGTGGGCGCTGAAAAACGGGCGATTTTGGCCGCATTAAAGCTGCCTGAATTGAAATACCGCGAAGCGCATTTGCCGAATTACGAAAAACGCGAAGGACCGCAAATGCAGCAATTACCCCTAACGCCCGAAGAATCCGTGAAATTCATTCAGGTGCCGGTTGGCTTTAATTTACAGGTATTCGCCTCAGAACCCAATGTCATGCACCCGATTGCCATGGCCTGGGACGCGAAAGGTCGGCTCTATGTTTTGATCACCAAAGATTACCCGAACGAACGAAAAGAGTCTGGCGGTAGCGATTACATCTTGCTTTGCGAAGACACGAATCATGACGGGAAAGCAGATAAATTCACCAAATGGGCGGATGGTTTGAGTATCCCCACCGGCATGGTGTTCGCCAATGGCGGCTTAATCATTTCGCAAGCACCGCACATGGTTTTCTTAAAAGACACGGATGGTGACGACAAAGCAGATGAGAAGAAAATCTTATTCACGGGCTTCGGCACGGGAGATACACACGCGGGACCGTCGAATTTGCATTACGGATTCGACAACTGGATTTGGGGCTGCGTAGGCTATTCCGGCTATAAAGGAAAAGTAGGTGCTGACTCGCTGCAATTTGCGCAAGCATTCTTCCGATTCAAACCCGATGGATCGAAAATGGAACACATGACGACCACATCCAATAATACCTGGGGTTTCGATTTTAACGAGGCGGGGGATGTATTTGGGTCAACAGCAAATAACGCACATGGCTGGTATATGGCGATTCCGCACCGCAACATTTGGCATGCGCCGATGTCCTTGAACGGTTCTAAAAATACAGACACGCACAAAGACATGCGGACGATTACAAAAAAAGTGCGTCAGGTAGACGTTTTTGGTGGATTTACGGCAGCAGCCGGGCATAATTTTTACACAGCCCGAGCATTCCCAAAATCCTATTGGAATCAAATCGCCTTTGTTTCTGAGCCAACGGGCCACGTGATTCACCAGAACAGACAAGTAAAAACAGGTTCTGATTTCAATGATCAAGAAGCCTTTAATTTCTTGGCTGGAGCAGATGAGTGGGTATCGCCGGTATTTGCGCAAGTTGGGCCAGATGGAGCTGTTTGGGTAGCCGACTGGTATTCGTACATCATTCAACACAACCCGGTTCCGCAAGGATTTAAAAACGGAACGGGTAATGCATACGATACAGATTTGCGTGATTTTACGCACGGCCGTATTTACCGCGTGGGTTACAATGAAGCTTCTGCTTATGTGCCTTTGGACTTAAGAACCCCCGAAAATTGCATCAATGCATTATCGAATTCAAATTTATTTTGGCGCTTAACGGCCCAACGCTTATTGGTCGAACGCGGCAATAAGGACGTTGTCCCTGCCTTAATTAAACTCGTTCAAACCGCAAAAACAGACGAAATTGGCCTAGCGCCAGGTGCGATACATGCACTAAGAACTTTAGAAGGACTTGGGGCATTGCCACTTTCCGTCATCACGAACGCGTTTAAACACCCAAGCGCGGCGGTTCGCAAACAGGCCGTTCAGGTTTTACCTCGGACAGCGGCGGGCGCAAATGCGATATTAACCCATGGATTACTGAATGACAAAGACTCGTTGGTGGTTTTAAACAGTATTTTGGCTTTAATCGAAATGCCTACAAGCCCAGCGGTAGAGAAAGCGATGGCACAGAAAATAGCGCAGTCGCAAACTTCGACGGATCGTTGGATTCCAGATGCATTAACCGCCTGGATGATGTCGGCAGATCAGTCACGCATCAACTCATTCATTAGAACTGAAGGCGCGAAAGCCTCCGCGGTTGTAGCTGAAAAGTTGGCGAAAGACTTGAAAAATCCATCAACCGAGGGTACGCAAGCAGGCGTTGACTTGGTAGTGGAAGAAGTACAGGTCAAAGCGGGAGCGTTCCGTTTGCGCGAAGGTTCATCCTTTGTTATTC
>CANHKE010000048.1 GCA_947461155.1 Cytophagaceae bacterium
GAGAAACGCTTGGGAGCTAATTTGGCAACCAATGAAAGTCCAATTGGTGATAAGCAAAGTTCACCCATCGTATGGAATAAATACATACAAAATAACCAAGCTACGCCTAATTTTTCTGTCCCTAAGTCCTTCACTTGCGAAGCAATAATGAAATAGCCCGTGGCTAGAAGCAATAAGCCGATCGACTGTTTGGCTGGCGAGTTTGGTTCTAATCCGCGCTTTTGTAGCCATCCCCAAAGCCAACTAAACGGAAAGGCTAATGATACGATGAATATGGAATTGGCATTTTGTACCGAGCTAGGGGGTAATTCGATGCCCATGAAATGCAAATCGGTTTGCTGGTCCGCGATAAATGTTAGCGATGAGCCTGCTTGTTCGAATGCCGACCAGAAAAACATGACAAAAAATGCGATGATATAAAGAACCCAGATGCGATCACGTTCGATTTTACTTAGGGTTTTATCGGTCATAATCAAAAATGCTAAACTAATTCCTGACGCATAAATGATTGGATAAATCCAGTCCTTAATGGGATTGGCTTCTGCTGTAGCTATAAATGAATGAAACGCTAGAACAAGTATGCTGAACAATGCCACGCTTGTCCAAATAGAACGACTTGAAAATTCTGCTTTTTCAGATTCTTTCGATGCATCCTGATTTGCATTGAAACTGGGTTTGGTGCCTACCGGCTCTCCAGATGGAGAAACGATGAATTTATTTTTTAAGAAATAAAAGGAAATGGTACCGATCAACATAGCAGAGCCAGCCGCTAAAAAGCCCCATTTAAATGCTTCTACGACCCGGACGCCATCTGCTTTTACATCGCCAACCCATGGGCAAATTAACATGCCTAAAAATGCGCCAGTATTAATTCCCATGTAAAAAATGGTGAATGCTGCATCTAATTTGGTGTCGCCTTTGACATATAATTGACCCACCATGGATGAAATATTAGGCTTGAAGAAGCCATTGCCTATAATGAGGAAAAATAGTCCTGACCACATGAATATGTTCGCCAGTGGTAAATTTGTCGCATAGGTATTTGCAGAACCAAATAAAAATAATTGGCCTAGTGCCATCACAAATCCTCCGAAGATAATGCAGTTACGGTTTCCAAAGTAGCGGTCTGAAATGTAGCCACCTAACATGGGCGTCAAATAACTCAGTCCAAGAAAACCGCCATAAAGGATGGAAGCTTCATTTTGTTTGAAGGCAAGCGCACTTACTAAGAATAAGGATAAAATGGCGCGCATGCCATAAAAATTAAAGCGTTCCCACATTTCTGTTGTGTAGAGAACATAAAGGCCTTTGGGATGCGACGTAGAATTTTGTGTCATAGGTAGGTTATTGATAATCTCCAAGCAAGTTAAAAGAGTTTGATTGAATCTCTCTAAACTCCTGGATAAAAATTACCGTGCGATGGGACGAAATTTGAAAAAAGATGTGAAACCTTTTTCGTAATATTGTTGGTTCAAATCGTTAACTAGAAAATATTTCATGGGTAAGATTATCGCGATTGCAAATCAAAAGGGTGGAGTAGGCAAGACGACCACAGCGATTAATTTAGCTGCAAGTCTAGCTGCTTTGGAATTTAAGACGCTTTTGATCGATGCTGACCCGCAAGCGAATTCAACTTCTGGACTTGGTTTTAATCCCAAAGAAGTTTCGCGAAGTATTTATGAATGCATGGTGGGAATCGCAACGGTAGGAGAGAGCATCTTGGCTACAGAAGTGCCTTTTTTAGATATTATCCCCTCACACATCGATTTGGTGGGTGCCGAAATTGAGATGATCAATTTAAAAAACCGCGAAGGCAAAATGAAAGATGCGCTGGCATCCATCAAAGAATCCTATGATTTTATCATCATGGATTGTTCGCCATCTCTAGGTTTGATTACAATAAATAGCCTAACGGCAGCAGATTCGGTCATTATTCCTGTTCAATGTGAATATTATGCGTTGGAAGGATTGGGGAAATTATTGAATACAATTAAAATAATTCAGTCGCGCTTGAATCCTCAATTAGTCATTGAAGGAATTTTGTTGACGATGTACGATTTGCGTTTGCGACTTTCCAATCAAGTGGTGAATGAAGTTAACTCGCATTTCAAAAATATGGTGTTTGAAACCATTATTCCTCGGAATATACGGTTATCCGAATCGCCTAGTTTTGGGATACCTGCTATTTTGCATGATGCAGATAGTAAGGGTTCTATTAGTTATTTAAATTTAGCGAAGGAGATTATTCGAAAGAATGGTTTACTTCAAACGGTATAAGTTTTCATCATGAGCATCAAGCACGAGCAAAATAAAAAGCGTACGGGTTTAGGAAGAGGTTTAGGGGCTTTATTGGAAGACTCTGAAAATCTTCAAAGTTCTGCTAGTCAATCAGGTTCGCTGATTGGCGGTTTAGATGGCGTTAATTTAATGGAGGAAATTCCATTGGCTTATATTGAAACGAATCCATACCAGCCACGGGAATATTTTGAGCAATCGGCGCTAGAAGATTTAGCGGAATCAATTCGTGTTCACGGCATTATTCAGCCGATCACCGTGCGTAAAATTGGAGCACGAAGCTATCAGTTGATTTCGGGAGAACGTCGCTTGCAAGCGTCTAAATTAGCGGATTTGTCTCGAATTCCGGCTTATGTTCGGACGGCGGATGACCAGCAAATGATCGAGATGGCGCTGATTGAGAACATTCAGCGTGAAAATTTAAATGCGATTGAAATTGCATTGTCTTATAAGCGATTAATGGAAGAGTGCCAGTTGAAACAAGAAGATTTAGGCGCACGCGTGGGCAAAAATCGGTCGACAGTCACCAATTACATGCGTTTGTTAAAATTGCCAGTGCATATTCAATTAGCTATTCGCGAAAATCAATTATCGATGGGTCATGCACGTTGTTTGATATCATTGGATAATCCTGCTTTGCAACAACAACTTTTTAATAAGACGATTGCTGAAGAGTGGTCTGTGCGTAAATTAGAAGATGCGGTACGTCAATCGGCGGCAGGAAAGACGGATGAAGTTTCAGGAAAACCTACATCGGTGAATGCGGAAGAAATGCAAGTTTGGCAACGCCAATTAACGGATTTTTTCAAATTGCCTGTTTCGATGAAAATGAATTCAGCTGGTCAAGGCGAGGTAAAGTTGCTGATAAAATCGCCGGATGATTTGAAGCGCTTATTGGAATCTATCCAATCGTAATCATGCGTAATTTTGTTTTTTTCCTGATTCTATGCTTGTTTTTCCAAGTCAAAGCGCATGCGTTGGCGATGGATAGTCTTGCCGTAAAAGATACGGTTGTGGCGAAGGCCCCACATAAAATCATTCCCCGGGTTGCGACTATTCGATCACTCATTTTTCCTGGTTTAGGGCAAGCGTATAATCGGCAATATTGGAAATTGCCATTAGTTGCAGGAGCATTTGTGAGTTTAGGGATGATAGCCAATTACAATCAGGTTCGTTATCAAAAATACCGGGCATTTTACTACATCGTTTCACCCCGAACGGATGATCCGAGTTATATCCCACCGAAAACGGTTTCCGTTGTCTATGAAGACGGTTTAGCGCGTGATTTGGATGTGAATCAATTGAAACGAATTAATGACGGATTTCGTCGGAATCGGGATTATACGTATATTGGTATGTTTGTAGCTTGGGCATTTAATGTAGTCGATGCGAATGTGAGTGCCCATTTAAAGACCTTCGATGTGTCGGATGATATTAGTTTACAGATAAAGCCTATCCTTGATTTTGACCCTTTGTCAAAAGGTTTGGTGTCTAGTTTGACTTTATCCTTTAATTTTAAAAAATGAAATCTATGCGAATTGTCCTGATTGGATACGGAAAGATGGGAAAAGAGATTGAGCGATTGGCGATTGGTCGGGGACATTCGGTGGTTGCACGCATCGATGTCGATAATGCGCATGAATTAGCTAATTTATCAGCTTCCGATGCCGATGTTGCCATTGAATTTTCGAATCCTGCCTCAGCTTTTGCCAACATTTTGACCTGTATTAAGAAACAAATTCCAGTAGTTTGTGGAACTACGGGTTGGCTTGAAAGAAAAGGTGAGATTGAAAAGGAAACGTCCGAAAACGATGCGACCTTTTTTTATGCGTCTAATTATTCCATCGGGGTGAATTTGTTTTTTCAATTGAACAAAACCTTAGCCAAATTAATGGCTCCACACCAAGAATACGATATTTACACGAATGAAATTCATCATTTGGAAAAAAAGGATTCTCCATCGGGTACAGCCATAACGATTGCGGAAGGGATTATAGATGCATATGCGGATCGTACGCAGTGGGTTAATAATGAGATTCCTAAAGCGAATGAGGTGCCTATTTGGTCGCAACGTGAATCGACTATTCCAGGAACGCATACGGTCAAATACATTTCAAAAGTAGATCAAATCGAGATTACACATGAGGCGTTTAGCCGAGAAGGATTTGCTTTAGGCGCAGTTATTGCGGCAGAATGGATTCAAGGTAAAAAGGGAATTTTAGGTATGGAGGATATGTTGAGCTAATGGATTTACCAATAACAACTTTAAAGCAAGAATTGGAAGAGCAGGGGATTATTGTAATTCCTGGTTTTTTTGATGTATCGCTTATCGAACGTTTGCAGCAATCAGCGAAGGCTATTTTTGATATTCAATTCCAGCATTTAGGGATTGAAGGCGATTATTTAAGCCAAATGATTACCTTGTTTGAGGAACATTTAGACGTATTTATCTCGTGTGGTAAAATGATTCAAAGCGGGATGCTTGAGTTATATCAAATAGCGGTGCATCCTGAACTGATCCAATTATTGCACGATTTAGGGTTGGAAATGCCAGCCATGTGCACGCGTCCTGTGTTGTTTTTCAATCATCCTTCCTTAGCCAAGGCTACGCATTATTTCCAGACACCTTTGCATCAGGATTGGACATCGATGCTTTCATCAGCGGATTCGGTTGTAGTCTGGTTACCGTTGATGGATTTGGTTCATGAAAATGGCCCAGTTATTTTTTATCCTGGTTCCCATAAACTAGGTTCCTTGACAGATAAATTAGAAAATGGTTTTGCGGAAGTTGATTTTGATCGCAATTCATTTCCAAGTTTGCAGGCTAATTTACAAAAAGGAGATATCGCTATCTTTTCGACGTTATTGGTACATGAATCAGGCGTCATCACAAATAATGAAATTCGATGGTCTTGTCATTTTCGATATACGAATATGCTTTCAACTGATTTTGTGGAACGGGGATTTCCACACCCGTATATTTACAAGCCATCCCAGGAATTAATTGATCAATATTTAAAGAAGTCTTCATGAAGTCACCAGAAACCAAAAAGCCCACAAATAAATCAGCCTTTAGAGAATGGTTAGATTCCGTGATGTTTGCCGTGGTCGCGGCCACGTTAATTCGTTTTTTCTTATTTGAGGCCTATACGATTCCCACTCCCTCCATGGAGAGTTCACTGATGGTGGGTGATTTTTTGTTTGTCAGTAAGATGCATTATGGAGTTCGTACGCCAAAAACTCCGCTTCAGCTACCGCTGACGCATCAGAAGATTTGGTTTACCAATTTGCCCTCTTATTTACGTTGGATCGAATTGCCAGTTTACCGTTTACCAGGTTTTACAGACGTTAAAAAAGGGGATGCCGTTGTTTTTAATGCGCCAAATTTCGAAGAGGATGGCGATGCACCATTGGATTTACGTACGTTTTATGTGAAACGCTGCGTCGGTACGCCAGGGGATGTGATTGAAGTACGGGACCAACAAGTTTTCATAAATGGAAAGGCAATGGAGAACCCCGAGCGAATGCAACATCCTGTATTCATGAAAACGAAAGAGAATTTAGACGAAGCATTTTTTGATACGTATGGCATACGCAATGCACCAGACGCAAGTTATGATTCTGCGGATTGGTTGCCTTTGGCAGATTCAACAAATCAATTGGTTGGCTACAAGTTAAATACCTCTAAGAAACACATCGAAGAAATCAAGTCCTTGCCATGGGCTAAAAGTTTCGATTTTGAGTCATTTAAAGATCCGAAGGGCGTAACGTTTGTGGATATTTTCCCTCACGATACGGTTCAATTTAAATTTAATCGGGATTGGTTTGGACCGTTAAAAATTCCAGCAAGAGGGTTAACGGTAACCTTGGATTCGAAAAATGTGGCTTTTTATCAAGAAGCAATTCGTACGTATGAGGGAAATGAAGGCATCGTGTTACAAGGAGGGAAGTTGGTGCAAGATGGTAAAACATTACAAACCTACACCTTCAAGAAGGATTATTATTTCATGATGGGTGATAATCGTCACAACTCAGCTGATTCGCGGTTTTGGGGATTTGTGCCTGAAGATAATATCGTAGGTAAAGCGGTATTTGTGTGGATGTCGCTTGATCCCAATAAAGGATTGTTCTCGGGAAAGATTCGCTGGAGTCGAATATTCCGATTTGTAGATTAATTAAAAAGGCTTCCAATTCGGAAGCCTTTTTTGATTACAATACTTTCAATACAAATCCTTTCAAGTAATTACTTTCTGGATGAAACAAGTTAATGGGATGATCTGGCCCTTGGGTCATTTGGTGGATGACTTGTATTTCTCGGCCGACAGCTATTCCTGCTGCGACCAACATGTTGTAGAATAATTCGCGTGTAATGACTTGTGAGCACGAATAAGTAAATAACAAACCATTCTTTTTGATTTTACGTAAGGCCAATTCATTGATTTTTTGATAGCCTTGAAGTGCTTTGTGTTTGGCATTCATGGATTTCGCGAAAGCGGGAGGATCCAATACAATGATATCAAATTCCGTCTCGCAATTCTTTAAGTAGGGAAGTGTTTCGCCAACGATCGCTTCATGCGTCTTCGCTTCCATTTTGTTTAAATGGATATTTTCATGTACTAAATCAATGGCTTTTGCAGATGCATCTAATGAAACAACGGATTTTGCACCGGCCTGTAAGGCGTACAAGGAGAAACCACCCGAATAGCAAAATGTGTTTAAGATATCTTTGTCTGCTGCGTAATGCGCTAACAATTTTCGATTATCGCGTTGGTCAAGGAAAAAGCCCGTTTTTTGTCCTGTAATCCAGTTGATGGAAAACGAAAGACCATTCTCCTGAACCGTATAAGGCACCTTTACTTCACCAAACACAAATGAATTGCTGCAATTTTGCGCATATTCAGTAGGTAATGTTTCGCGTGATTTATCGTAAATGGCCTTTACTTTTTTACCCAATGTTTTTTGAATGGCTGCAACGATTTCGTCACGGTCGCGGTGCATACCGATGGTGTGTGCTTGAAACACGATTACGTCCTTGTAAAGGTCCATGATCAAACCTGGACATCCGTCGCCTTCCCCGTGAATAAGACGGAACGCATTCGTTTTAGGCAGGTTTAAGAGTACGCGTAGATCCCAAGCATTTTGGATTCGGTTTGCCCAAAATTCAGCTTTATTTGCTATTTCAGTAAAGGAGCAGATTTTAACGGCAATACTTCCATGGTGAAAGTGTCCCGTACCTAAAAATTCATCACGCGAAGAAAGAACATTGACCCAATCGCCATCTTGTAAATTTGGACTTTGTTTTTGGATAGCGCCTGAGAATACCCAGGGATGAAATCGTTTAACAGGGGCGTCTTTGCCAGCTTTGAGTTGAATGAATTTTTCTGTCATCCTGTAAAATTGCACAAAATTATTTAAAATCGGGTTGGCCTGCTTCTAACCAAGCAGAATACCACACATTCCCAATGTGCTGGACGGCTGACCTAAATTGGGTTTCAATTTGATTATTCAAGCGGATATGATACGCTTTTGCGTAAGCGGGGGCA
>CANHKE010000049.1 GCA_947461155.1 Cytophagaceae bacterium
CTTTAAGTTGAACTGTACCGAAGTCTGCGGTCGTGGTCACTTCGGTATGGCGATTACGGTATTCGTAGATGAGCCTGCTGATTACAAAAAATGGTGCGCTGAACAAAAACCATTCTTGGCAACTAACCCGGCTTATTTGGCTAAAGTGCCTGAGAATTTAAAAGCGAAAGCGGCTAAATATATACCTGCTGAACCAATAGCAGTAGATTCGACAGCTACAGAAGCTGTCAGTGTAAACTAATTATTCGAACAGAAGAAAGAAAAATATATTCCTATGTCAACTGCAATTTCACACGCCGAAGAAGTTCACACTCACGCTCACGAGCACGAGCATCATGAGCCAAATTTCATCCAGAAGTATATCTTCTCGGAAGACCACAAAACAATCGCGAAACAATACCTGATTATGGGTATTCTTTGGGCATTCGTTGGGGGATCCCTTTCGATTATGTTCCGTTTGCAATTGGGTTTCCCAGATATGCAATTGGAATGGTTGCGTCCTATCTTAGGTTCTTGGATTGATGAGTCAGGTAAAATTGACAAAGAATTTTATTTGGCTTTAGTGACGATGCACGGAACCATCATGGTATTCTTTGTATTGACAGCTGGTTTATCAGGAACTTTCTCCAACTTTTTGATCCCATTGCAAATTGGTGCACGTGATATGGCCTCAGGATTCATTAACATGTTATCCTTTTGGTTCTTCTTCTTGTCATCAGCAATCATGTTCTCATCCTTGTTTATTGAAACAGGTCCTGCATCCGGTGGCTGGGTAATCTACCCACCTTTAAGTGCATTACCTCAAGCAATGCCAGGTTCTGGATTAGGTATGACGCTTTGGTTAACATCGATGGCATTCTTTATTGTGTCTTCATTGATGGGTGGTATTAATTACATTTGTACGATCATCAACTTACGTACACGTGGAATGACGTTCACCAAAATGCCATTAACCATTTGGTCATTCTTCTTTACAGCCATTTTGGGTCTATTGTCTTTCCCAGTATTGTTATCCGCTGCGTTATTGTTGATCTTCGACCGTAGCTTCGGTACATCATTCTACTTGTCTGAAATTTACATTCAGGGTCAGGCATTACCAAACGTGGGTGGTTCGCCGATTTTATACCAACACTTATTCTGGTTCTTAGGTCACCCTGAGGTATACATCGTTTTGTTACCAGCATTGGGTATGACATCTGAGGTAATCGCAACGAATGCACGTAAGCCAATCTTTGGTTACCGTGCGATGATTGGTTCGATGATGGGTATTACTGTTTTGGCCTTTATCGTTTGGGCACACCACATGTTTGTAACCGGAATGAATCCGTTCTTAGGTTCGGTATTTATGTTCTTAACATTGATTATTGCGGTACCTTCAGCGGTAAAAGCGTTTAACTACATTACAACTCTTTGGAAAGGTAATCTAATCTTTACGCCAGCGATGTTGTTCTCAATTGGACTTGTATCCTTGTTTATTTCTGGTGGTGTAACGGGTATCATTTTAGGTAACTCGGCATTGGACATCAACTTACACGATACCTATTTCGTTGTGGCTCACTTTCACTTAGTAATGGGCTCAGCTTCATTCTTCGGCTTGATGGCTGGTGTATATCACTGGTTCCCGAAGATGTTTGGTCGCATGATGAATAAAAAACTTGGTTATATTCACTTCTGGGCAACTTTTGCTGGTGTTTACGCCGTTTTCTTCCCAATGCACTATACAGGTATTGCTGGTTTCCCACGTCGTTATTATTCATTTACGGCATTAGGAAATGATGGCGAAACTGCGTTTACGGATTTGAATCAATTCATTACAATTGCGGCTATTTTAACGTTCTCGTCGCAAGCTATTTTCTTCTTCAACTTCTTCTACTCAATTTTCAAAGGGAAGAAAGCCACGGAGAATCCATGGAATTCAAATACATTAGAGTGGACAACGCCAATTGAACCAGGTCACGGAAACTGGCCAGGTGAAATTCCAGCCGTATACCGCTGGCCTTATGACTATTCGAAGCCAGGTGCGGCAGCGGATTTCATTCCACAAAACGTTCCTTTCTCCGCAACTCCTGAATCGAATCTTCCAGAGGAGAATGAGGAAATGGCAAAAGAAAAAGCAATCGAAAGTTTGTTAGCTGCTCAAAACGAGAGTTACAACCGATAGATCCATCAAATGAAGGGGATGCATCGAAATGAAATTCATTTGGATGCATCCCTTTTTTTATCCCCAAAATGGCCTTTAGAAGATTTGCAATCCTATCCATTGTAAGCATTTATTTGCTTATCCTAGCTGGCGGAATCGTTCGCAGCACAGGATCGGGAATGGGATGTCCTGATTGGCCTAAATGTTTTGGTCGGTTTATCCCGCCTACTCAAGCCTCTGAATTGCCATTACATTATGAGGTTATCTACAAGGAAAAACTACATGGAGAAGTGCTATTTAATCCAACCAAAACTTGGATCGAATACATCAACCGGTTAATTGGTGCCGTTACTGGACTCATCGTTTTTATCACCTGCATTTTGGCCTATAAAATAGGTCGTAAGGTCTTTTTACCAAGCGTCGCAGCCTTTGTATTGGTTTTAGCGAATGCTATACTTGGCAAATACGTCGTAGACTCTTTCTTGCTTCCCGGCGTCGTGACCACCCACATGTTATTGTCGATTGGAGTGCTCTATTTTTTAATAAAAGCGTTAAACAATCAGACTGATTCTGAGGTTATCATTTCACCAACTAGAAATTGGATTGTCTTAAATTTAGTTGTTGTACTCATTCAGATTTTATTAGGGACGCAAGTTCGGGAGAACATGGACCATGTCATCCTAGAGCTTGGTGAAACAGCAAAAGATCAATGGGTAAATGCATTGGATTGGGTTTACATAGCACATCGAAGCTTTTCTTGGATTTTGCTAATCAGTCACCTCATCCTATGGCGTAAATTAAGCGCTGAACCTTTTCAAAATTACCGATATGGGTTATTGATACTGATTGGGATTTCCTTCTTTACGGGGGTATTGATGGCTTACTTTGCATTACCCATCGGAAGTCAAGCAGTCCATTTATTGATTTCATTAATTCTCATAGGCTGGCATATGCAACTATTTGTACAGACTAAAAACGCTTAGATGGCCAACATAAAACCTTATATCGCCCTGTTGAAATCTAGACTATCGATAACGGTAGCCTTTTCGGGTACGTTCGGCTATATATTAGCCCCAGGTACGCATTCAGCATGGGGTATATTTCTAATTTCATTAGGAGGATTTTTACTCACTGGTGCTGCGAATATTGTCAATCAATTAAAGGAAATTGAATTTGATAAGTTAATGAAGCGCACCGCCAAACGCCCATTACCTACCCAGACGCTCCAGCCTAAACAAGCGCAAATGTACGGACTTGTGGTTGCCGCCACAGCCATGTTAATCTTGTTAAGTTTTAACTGGAAAGCAGCTTCTATCGGATTACTATCCTACATCTTGTATGGGTATGTGTACACGCCCTTAAAGCGCGTGGGTCCAATCTCCGTATTTGTAGGTGCCTTTCCAGGAGCATTCCCTCCGATGATTGGATGGTTGGCAGCCACAGGTCATTTTGGCTGGGAGCCAGGCATTCTATTTGCCATTCAATTTTTCTGGCAGTTTCCTCATTTTTGGGCAATTGCGTGGGTTGCAGATGCGGATTACCAAAAAGCAGGATTCAAGATGCTTCCCAATGGAGGCAAAAAAGATTTAAAAACAGCGTTTACGATTATGATCTACACCTTGTTTTTAATCCCACTGGGATTCTTACCTTATTTGATGCACATGACAGGCATTACATCAACAATTATTGCGGTCACTGCGGGAATCTTATTTTTAAGTCAGACGTTTTATTTGATGATGAAACCCACCGACAAAGCGGCCCGGTGGATGATGTTTGGCTCGTTTATTTATTTGTTAGTCGTTCAAATTGCCTTTTTATTTGATAAAGCTTAAATCATGAAAACAGAACAAGAATTATTAGAAGCGCAAGCGCCTCGTTCCGTGAATCCAAAAATATTCACGATGTGGTTGTTTATTGTTTCCATCGTAATGCTCTTTGCGGCCTTTACAAGTGCGTATTTGGTTAGAAAAGCAGAAGGAAACTGGGTAGAATTTAAACTCCCTAATTTATTTTATTATAGTACAGGAGTCTTAATTGCAAGTAGTATTTCGATGCATGCCGCATTAATTGCTGCAAAAAAAGACCAATTTAATGCCCTTAGATTAAGTATTTCTATTACTTTTGTGCTCGGATTGCTCTTTTTAGTTATGCAATATTACGGTTGGGCTCAACTCGTTGAGATGAACGTTTATTTTGTAGGTAATCCGTCAGGTTCTTTTGTTTATGTTTTTTCAGGTTTGCACGGTCTACACCTAGTCTCTGGATTAGTCGTTTTATTAGTTGCCTTAGTAGCCGCGTTTCGCTTGAGAATCAATGCAAAAGCCTTAACACAGATTAAGATTTGTTCCACCTATTGGCATTTTTTAGATGCATTATGGGTTTATTTATTTATTTTTTTATTGATTAACAATTAAGTTTATACCTATGTCAGTAGCACACGCTGCCCCAGCGGTTCCAGAAAATTTAGCATGGCAAGGAGGTTCAGAGCCTCTTAAAGCTAGTTATGGAAAATTGATGATGTGGTTTTTCCTATTATCGGATACCTTCACATTCTCAGCCTTATTAATTACGTACGGAATGATTCGTTTTAGCCAACCAGCTTGGCAAGGAACACCGGATACGTTTTATTTCTCAACTGCGCACTGGCCAATTCCAGAGAAGGTATTTGAGGCGGTTCCATTTTTACACGGGATGTCTTTACCTTTAGTTTTCGTAGGTATCATGACCTTTATTTTGATTGCTTCTTCGGTAACGATGGTATTGGCTGTAGAAGCTGGTCACCGTGGGGATCGCAAGGATGTTGAAAAATGGATGCTTTGGACAATCGTAGGTGGTTTCACCTTCCTAGGCTCTCAAGCATGGGAGTGGACGCACTTTATCCACGGTCCTGAAGATTTATCGATTGCCGCTAAGCAAGTGATTGATGGCGTTATTTCGCCGATTGAGGGAGCTAATTTGGTTCGTAACCCATATGGTCCTCCTGCATTTGCTGATCTATTTTTCTTTATCACCGGATTCCACGGAACGCACGTATTTTCAGGTGTGATCTTAAATATCCTTATTTTCTTTAATGCAGCTACGGGCGTTTATGAGCGTAGAGGTCATTATGAGATGGTTGAGAAAGTTGGCCTTTACTGGCACTTTGTTGACTTGGTTTGGGTATTCGTATTTACCTTCTTCTATTTAGTTTAATCTTAACATTGATTTATATATGGCTTCGCACGTAGCTCACGAAACCTCTGAAAAGGAAATTCCAGCACCTAATACAGGTGCTATTTGGAAAACATTTTGGATCTTATTGATTCTAACTGCAATTGAATTCGTCATTGCATTTACCATGCCAGCAAACACCTTGCGTGTGGCAATCTTTTGCGGCATGACGATTGTCAAAGCATTTTACATCGTAGGTGAATTCATGCACTTAAAGCATGAAGTAAAATCACTTATTTGGATGATTTTAATTCCTACCCTTTTTGTGGTATGGCTTTTGATCGCATTGATTTACGAAGGCGGTCACATGTATTAATAGGGTTACTCCTACATCAAAATGAATAAAAAGACAGGCATTTTATTAATGACATTAATAGTGCCTGTCTTTATCTATTTAGGCCTAAAGCTATTTGGCGAAAACCATTATACACTTCCACGTTACATTCCGGCAATTGATTCCACCACCGGGGAAATCAAAATGGCCAAACGCCTGCATCAGCGCTGGAATGAATCTGAGTTCGATACCGTATTCCAAACGATTCCTGCATTTGAATTAACGAATGAACAAGGTAACGTTTTTACATCTGAGGATTTAAAAGGCAAAATCTATGTGGCCAATTTCTTTTTCACGCGTTGCGGTACCATTTGTCCAAAAATAACGTCTCAAGTTAGTCGGGCAACCGACACCTTTGTCCAAGACAAAGACATCCATTTTATTTCCATTTCCGTCGATCCCAAATACGATAGGGCCGATAAATTAACTGCCTATGCGAAACGATTTGATGCAGATTCAACGCGTTGGACTTTTTTAACAGGTGAGAAAAAAGCCATTTACCCACTGATTTTAAAAGGCTTCCATGTCCCTTTAGCGGATGCATCTGAATATGACGCGGCCGTCAAAAATCCAGACGAAACATTTATCCATTCCGAACGTTTAGTATTGGTGGATAAAGAAGGTGTGATAAGAGGCTTTTATGATGGCACGAATAAAAAAGAGGTAGACCGACTAATCGTTGAGATTAAAGTATTGAAAAATATATATTCCATAGCAAAATAACATGAGTACCATTTCGCAAAATCCCCAAAACGATAAATTAATCAATATCATTTCGATTGCCATTCCTTTAGCAGTGGCTGCCTTGATTGGGATTCAAATTAAATTACCGCTGGGCGAATGGACCAAAGTGCTGCCACATGTGATTGGATTTTTAAATACTACGACGGCAATCTGCCTAATCGTTGGATTTATTGCGATTAAATCTAAAAACATCAAAGGGCACGAAAAGGCTATGAAATTAGCTTTTGCCCAAGGAGGTTTGTTTCTAGTTTTATATATTTTATATCACATCTCGAATCCATCGACTCCTTATGGAGGAACGGGCTGGACGAAACCTGTCTATTACTTTTTTCTGATCTCTCATATTTTGCTTTCGATCGGTGTCGTTCGTCTAGTTTTATATGCGATTTATCAGGCATTGACGAATCAAATTGAAGCGCACAAAAAAACAGTTAAATGGGCCTTCCCTATTTGGTTATACGTTTCCGTTACAGGTGTGATTGTTTACCTAATGATTTCTCCCTATTATGTATAAGCGCATTGCCTTATTGATCATCGCTTTTTTTCTATTCCAATTTGATGGGCTAGCTCAGTGTGCGATGTGCCGTACCACCGTGGAAAGTACGATTTCCAATGGGCGTTCAAATATTGCAACAGGATTGAATACGGGAATCTTGTATTTGCTGGCCGCTCCTTATTTATTGGTCGGCGCGATCGCTTGGATCTGGTTGAGACAAAGTAAAAAGGAACAATTAGCGCGCATTTCGAAATGGCAATTGCGTCAGAAGGTTTCCCAACTGATGAGTAAGTAACTTAATCCCAAATTGGGTATTGTGTTAACTTAATCGCTTCTCCAAAAAACTGTTTCGTGGATTGCTCAAATGATTCCGTGAAATCGGATACGTAAAACTGTCGGCTTCCTGGTTCACCTGAAACCAACAAATCATTTGAGCTGAGAATGTTTTTGATCGCTTCCGCGACAATGACTGAGGTATCCATGACGGAGACACTTCCTTGGTAATATTCCTCAATTTGTTTTTTGATCAATGGATAATGGGTGCAACCTAAGATTAATCCATCAATGCCAGACAAAATAGGATTAGCTAAATATTCCTGAATGATTTGCTCGGAGATGCGGTTATTAAAGAATCCTTCTTCGATCATTGGGGCCAACAACGGGGTCGCAAGTGATTTGACTTGGATGTTTTTCCCGAGCGCCTCAGCCTTGCGCGCATAGATCCCCGAATTAACAGTTTGCTTGGTTCCAATAAGACCAAGCGTTTTCCCTGCCCATTCATGATCTAAATAATCAATCACTGGATCAATGACATTGACCACAATCGCTTTGGTGCCAACATACGCCTTGACTAAGTCGTAAGCGGCGGCA
The DNA here is from genome assembly GCA_947461155.1 of Cytophagaceae bacterium. Taxonomy (GTDB): domain Bacteria; phylum Bacteroidota; class Bacteroidia; order Cytophagales; family Spirosomataceae; genus Aquirufa. Next base: position 7,795 of record CANHKE010000049.1, read on the forward strand.
GAGGCGGAATTACAAGCAATTAAAATCAGTTTACAGTTTTTC
>CANHKE010000050.1 GCA_947461155.1 Cytophagaceae bacterium
GCATTCGGAGATTCAAATATTCGGGACATAAAACAAAATTACAAAGAAAAGCCCCAGCTACCAATGGAAAGATGGGGCTTCGCTACATTATCTTTCTACTTACCAAGAACTCTTTTTATGCCCAATTGTTGCATAATAAAGTATAAATAAATAACACGGAATCATGATTGTATAAGCCGTTTGTGTATCACCCAATCGATCCGCAATCGACCCATATAACAAGGGAACCAATGCTCCTCCTGAAATCATCATGATAATTAACGCAGAACCCAATTTAGTAAATTTACCTAATCCTTGAATCGCTAATGGCCATAATGCTGGCCACATAAGCGCATTGGCAAGGCCTAATAAAGCAATGCATAAAACCGATAAATAACCATCCAATACGACAGCCCCAATTGAAAATAGAATCCCAAGTAGCGCAGAATAATTCAAAGCTTTCGATTGACTTAAATATTTAGGGATGAATAAAATCCCAACGATGTAACCAGCCAACATCCCATAGAGGGTATAACTGGTAAACGATTTAGCGATGTCCATACTAAAACCTTTCGAAACACCATAATTGATGATGGTATCACCGGCCATTACCTCAACGCCAACGTATAAAAAGAATGCGATAAGACCCAGCACTAAGTTAGGATAAGCCCAAACACTTTCTTTTGTGGCACTTTTTTCTTCCGCAGTTTCTTCCGCTTCCACTTCCGGTAATGTTGAAAAACGCACCCAAAGCGCCAGCGCGATTAATATCGCAGTCATAATGCCATAAGGCATAATCACTGTTTCCAATTTAGCTGCCCCTGCTGCCGAAGACAACAACAATCCACCAAAAATAACTTGACTCAAAATACCCGCCACTTTATTACAAATTCCCATCACGGAGATGCGTTGAGCCGCTGATTCCGATGGCCCCAAAATAGTCACATATGGATTGGAAGCCGTTTGCAATAAGGCTAATCCAGTACCAATGACAAATAAACCCAAAAGGAATAAGGAGTAATTTTCCGCTTTCGCCGCTGGAATAAATAAAAGCGTTCCCGCAGCCATCGCAAGTAATCCAAAAGACATGCCATTTTTAAAGCCAGTTTTAGCCAAAACCCAAGATGAAGGAATCGCCATCACAAAATAGGAAATGAAAAACGCAGAGGTTACTAATAAAGATTGAAAGTTATTTAATTGAAAGGCATCCTTAAAGAATGCAATCAATACGGAATTTACCCACGTTACGAATCCGAATACAAAGAAGAGTATTCCGATCATGATTAAAGGGCCATTGGATTGTTTTGTGTTTGTCATAAGTTTAGTATTGATCGTTTAAAGCAAAAATAGGTTGATTCGTTTTCCATTTTCCCCGCGTAAAATCAGGAATTTGGATGGGAGCGGAGCCCTTCGCAATGGATTCTTCAGATAAAGGTGAAATGGCCGACCATGCCGCCGCATCATATACGTCGATCGGTGGAGCCACCTTATTTTTAATGGATTCGATAAAGGCACGTAGCACAAAATAATCGATTCCTCCGTGACCTGCATTCTCTGCATCTGCAGCATGTGCTTTCCAAAGCGGGTGGTCATATTTATCTTGATAAGGCTTATAATCCTCCCAGCGATGCGCTTTGGGCGAAACACCTTCTAGATAAATCGACTTATTATCTTCCATCCAAATCCCTTTGGTTCCTTGCACACGAAATCCTAATGAATAGGGACGAGGCAAGTTCGTATCATGGGTGATCAAGATAGTTTCTCCATTATGGCATTTAATCATCGTTTGCACGACATCCCCGCACTTAAACTTAACTTTTGCGTTTGGATGATCTTTTCCACCTTTTTCTTCGATGTATTGGTGTAAACCCATCGCAGGTGACGCCATCGATGTCAAATAAGCAAATTGATTCCCCCGATTAATATTCAACATTTCAGCAACTGGACCTAATCCGTGCGTTGGATATAAATCGCCATTTCGATCCACGGAATGCTGTGTACGCCATTTGGCCTCTGAAAATCCATTCGCACCAAATTCGACACCGCCACCATATGCTTGCTTCCCATCATTAAACTTTACTTCACGCAAATCATGTTGGTACCCGCATTGAACATGAGAAAGCGATCCAAACATCCCTTGGCGAACCATATTCAGTGTAGCCATCACATCCCGTCGGTAGCAGACATTTTCCAATATCATGCAATGCGAACCTGTTTTTTCATACATATTCACTAAATCCCAGGATTCTTGCAAAGTTACCGTCGCAGAAACCTCCACACCAGCATATTTTCCTTGCTTCATTACCTCCAAGGCCATTGGAACGTGCCATTCCCAAGGAGTTGCAATCACAACCCCATCTATATCCGAGCGTTTTGCTAAGTTTTCAAAGTCATGATCTCCTTTTTGATACGCCACTGCTGGTTTCCGGCCTTTATCGGTAATCATTTTTTGCGCAAGTTGGATTGCATTTGGGTCAACATCACAAATGGCCACGATTTCGACATCGTCGCGATACAAGGCCATTTCAAGGTGATTTCGCCCACGCAGACCTACGCCGATGAAACCTAAACGTACTTTTGCTTGTTGTATATTTTGTGATTGAGCTAAATGAGGTAAAAAAGCCGCCCCAGAAGAATAGGCGAGCGTTTTAGCGATAAAATTTCTTCGCTTCATAGATTTGCTTAATAGGTTTTTAGATGATCGAAATGAAATTTAATCAAATTACTCTTGTAAATTTATACTCTTTATAAAAAAATGAACGACTCTCCTAAAGTAAGTATATTCCGCAAAGAACATTTCAACGCCGCCCATCGGTTACATAATGCCGCTTGGTCAGATGAGAAAAACAAGGAAATCTTTGGTCTATGCAATAATCCCAACTACCACGGACATAATTATGAATTAATTATTCAAGTTACCGGAACAATTAATCCAGAAACAGGTTATGTCATCGATACAAAGGTTTTGTCCGACTTAGTTCAACGTGAGGTGTGTAAGCAATTTGATCACCGTAACTTGAATTTGGACGTGCCTGAGTTTGCCAACTTAAATCCTACGGCTGAAAATATTGCTTTAGTGATTTACAATAAGTTAAGACCATACATAAACACTGCTTTAGAAATAAAAATTAAATTATATGAAACAGAAAGAAATTTCGTTGAATTCCCTGCTAATTGATACAGACCGTTTCTTGTTGACCGACGAGGAAATTGGAGACAATCACGTAGCCACCTCTATCGAAACACCGATGAGGGAGGATGCATTTGTTCTTTCTGATGCAGAAAAGATTACCAAAATTGAATCGCATTTCCGTGAGATCATGTTAACATTAGGTTTAGACCTAACAGATGATTCTTTACGAGGCACACCAAAGCGTGTGGCTAAAATGTATATTGAAGAAATCTTCAGTGGTTTGAATCCCGCAAATGAGCCTAAAATAGCCCTATTTGAAAACAAATTCGGCTACAACGAAATGCTTATTGAAAAGAACATCAGCTTCTATTCAAATTGCGAGCATCATTTTGTGCCGATTATGGGTAAAACACACATCGCCTATATTTCTTCAGGTCAAGTAATCGGATTATCGAAACTTAACCGTATCGTTCAATATTTTGCCAAGCGCCCACAAGTACAAGAACGTTTAACGATGCAAATCGCGAAGTATCTTCAAAAGGTGTTAAAAACGGAACATGTGGCTGTTTTTATCGATGCAAAACACTTGTGTGTTTCGTCGCGCGGTGTTAAAGATGATTCAACTTCTACAATTACATCATACTATGGTGGAAAATTCCAGGAAGATAGCACAAAACGCGAATTTTTAGATTCACTTCACAACGCATAATCGTGGGAAAATATATCATTGTTGGCGCTAGCCACGGAATCGGTGCGTCCACCGCGTCAAAATTAATTGAGGCTGGACATTGTGTCATTAATTTAGCGCGAACACCGGCAAGCAATTGTGAAAATCATGTATTTGACGCGTCGACTGACGCAGCATTGCCCGCAATCGATGGACCAATCGCTGGCATTGTATATAATCCTGGGAGTATTGTATTAAAACCTTTTCACCGCCTAAGCCAAGCAGATTTCCAGTCGGATTTTCAACTAAATGTTTTAGGAGCGGTCAAAGTGATTCAGGCCTATTTACCTAATCTAAAACAAAATGGTTCAGGTTCAATTGTACTTTATAGTACGGTAGCTGTTCAAACTGGCATGGGTTTTCATGCCTCTATAGCAAGTTCCAAAGGAGCTATTGAAGGCTTAACGCGTTCTTTAGCAGCAGAATTATCAAGTCAAAATATTCGCGTCAATGCCATTGCACCATCTTTGACGAATACGCCATTAGCAGCATCCTTGTTAAATTCGCCGGAAAAAATAGAAGCGAGTGGAAAACGCCATCCGCTTGGGCGTATCGGAGAATCCAAAGACATCGCCAATTTAACCTGTTTCTTATTGGATCCTGAAAATTCGTGGATTACGGGTCAAATTATGGCCGTTGACGGGGGAATGGGTTCATTAAAACCTGCCTAAAGTGCGTTAAAATGCTTTTGGTTTAATGCCATGTTGGTGGCATTCCATGTGATTTTCTTGGAATACGGATTTTTACGAATGGGGCAATCCACTATTTCACAATGGGAACAGCAATCATCTAGACATGGATCAACGTGAACAAAAATCTCGATTTCGGTAGGTAAAACTTCACCGATCTTTACCTCGAATGCATGAATTTCATCATGCACGCGGTTCAAGTCCCAATATCGCGGTAATGTCAAATGACAATCAATATGTAAATCCCCTCCATATTGTTGTATACGTAAATTGTGTAAATCAATCCAAGAGGCTACGCGGTGTTGCGTTATCCAATCAATCACCTTGTTAAAAACGGCTGGATTTGTTTCATCCATCAAAGCCGCTACCGATTCGCGGATTATACGCAGCCCTTGCCAGCACATCATGATGGCAAATAGGAGCGAGGCCAAAGCATCTACCCACAACCAGTTCGTGAAATACGTGACTGTCAATGCCAAAACAATAAATAAACCATTGTACGCATCCAATTTCAGATGCTTTCCATCAGCCATCAGCGCAGGAGAATGGGAATTTTTACCTGCTTGCACCAAATAAAAGCCCATCAATCCATTCAATAAGGCAGAACCCAACGAAACGTAAATACTGAAATCCAATCGTTGCAAAGCTGGAGTTGCAATCAAATGTTGCGAAGCATGAAGTAAAATATATGCCGCCGCTAGTAGAATCAAGACACCTTCGAGACCCGAAGCGAAAAATTCGATTTTACCGTGCCCGTATGGGTGATTTAAATCCCTTGGCAAAGAAGCTAAATAGATGGAATAATAAGCGAAAGCAGCGGCAACGACATTAATAATTGACTCCAATGCGTCGGTTAATACGGCCGTAGAGCCACTGAGGTAATAGGCATAAAACTTTGCCGACATAATCAGCAAACTCATTACAAATGAAGAAATAATTAAGCGTTGTTTCATGCCAAAGAATTGTCGACAAAGATAGTATTTTTGTTGGATGGAACAGGAATCAAACCCGTGGAAAACAATCCGTGAAGAAGTTCGCTATGAAAATGATTGGATTCGCGTCGAACATCATGAAGTACTTAAACCAACTGGGGAACCCGGCATTTACGGAAAAGTCCATTTTAAAAACACAGCCATTGCCATTTTACCGATCGATCAAGAAGGAAATACCTATTTAGTCGGCCAATACCGTTACACGATTCAAGACTATTCCTGGGAATTACCTGAAGGAGGCTGTTTACATGAATTACCGCTTGACGCAGCCAAACGAGAATTAGTAGAAGAAACGGGGCTAATCGCAGAAAAATGGACCTTATTGGGCGAACATTACTTATCTAACTCAGTGACTGACGAGAAGTCGGTCATGTTTCTAGCTGAGAATCTACAGGTAACCAAAGCAAATCCGGAAGATACGGAAGTACTAAAAATTAAAAAAATCCCCATAAAAGTGGCCATTCAGATGGCATTGCATGGGGAAATAAAAGATGTATTATCAGTAACGACGTTGCTAACCTATGCCTTAAAGTTCCCAGGTTTGCATCTCGCGTAGTTCATCGTAATCCGTTAAATCATATTTGATCGGAACAATACTGACATAATTAGCTGCCAACGCATCTAAATCGGTATTATTTCCTTTGTCAAAATGTTCAATATCGCCATCCATCCAATAATACGGCTGACCATAGGGGTCTTTGCGCTGTTCAAATCGTTCCCGATAAACGGCATCTGCTTGCTTGACAACTTTAATGCCTTTAATAGTCTCAGCAGATTTCTCCGGAAAATTCACATTTAAAGTCAATCCTTTCGGCAAACCATGCGTCAAGACTTGTTGGCTTATTTTAATGATAAAATCATGGCAATGGCTAAAATCTGCATCTGCTCTAAAATCACATAGCGAAAACCCAATCGCTGGAATTCCTTCCATAGCGGCCTCAATGGCCGCAGACATGGTTCCGGAATATAGTACAGAAATCGAAGCATTCGATCCATGATTGATTCCTGAAACGACTAAATCAATATTGCGGTCCTTCAAAATTAAATGCTTCCCAATTTTCACACAATCTGCCGGTGTACCAGAACATTTATACGATTTCACATTCGGACCGAAGTCTGAAGTTTCCGTCACACGAAGCGGCGAACCCATCGTAATGGCATGACCCATACCCGATTGATGGGTATCAGGAGCAATCACCACCACTTCGCCCATTTCAGCCATGATAGAAGTAAGTACGCGAATTCCCTTGGCAGAAATCGAATCGTCGTTGGCAATTAAAATAAGTGGCTTCATAGATTGTTTATTTAAAAGCAATTTACAAATTTGCGCGCACAAATTACGCGCATGCAGATTCGAAAAGCAGTTATTGCCGACATACCTACGATCCAGCAAATTGCTGAGGAGACTTGGCGACCTACATACAGTCATATTTTGACTGAAGAGCAGACTTTATATATGTTGGATTTGATGTATGCTGCTGATGTACTTCAAAAGCAAATTGAAGGAAATGTAGAATTTTTTATGGTAGCAGTGGACGATGAAGCAATCGGCTATTTTGCGATTGAACCGCAAGGGGATAGGCAAGCCAAACTACACAAAATATACCTGCGGCCGCAACAAAAAACTAAAGGAACAGGGACGGCTGTTATAGCTTACTTGAAAAATTGGGCAATAACGCGCGGCATAGAAACCATTGAATTAAACGTCAATAAATACAATAGCGCAGTAAGCTTTTACGAAAAAATGGGCTTTGAACGCATCAGAGAAATGATTCTTGACATTGGCCAAGGCTATATCATGGACGACTACGTGATGCAATTGCAGCTAAAGCCAGTTCAATCAATTGACTGATTTGTCTTTCCGGATCCAGCGAAAACTGATGCGTGATGCGATTGGCTAAAATAGCATTTAACGAAATCATTTCATGGCCCATCGATGATGCGAAGGCATAATATGCGGCCGTTTCCATTTCGATATTGGTAATGAAGTGACCATCAAAAGCGTGTTTGGAAACATCAAATAGAAAACCTGGCAATACAGATTGCATTCGCACCGTTCGACCTTGCGGAGCGTAAAACCCCGGGGCGGTTAACGTGTAACCACGCAAGGGAATATTCGAAAACATATCCATTAATTTCGAACTTGCTTTGGCGCCATATACAGGAATTGGGTAATGGATTTCTGCACACCAAGCTGCTAATAAATCAACTGGGAGCATATTTTCTCCATCAAAACCATAAAACTGCGCTAAATTATCAACGCCAATCGCAGCTTCGGAAACCAAAAACGTATCTACGGGAATCGACTCTTGA
>CANHKE010000051.1 GCA_947461155.1 Cytophagaceae bacterium
ATATCAAGGAACTAACTACATATGATTTTAAAATTTTATTAAAATAAATTCTAAAAGTCAAATCAGTTTATTTAGTTTAAAATACACATAATCCTATGTTCAACCGTACCCTATTAATCTTATCTTTCATTTGTTTGATTTCTTGCACAAAAGAGATTATCCAACAAAAACTGACGGTTGATTGGACCCCGTTAAATGGGGGTACGGTTTCACCGCCATCGAACGCGTTTGATAAGGGCACGGTGGTTTCGATGACAGCGACTCCCGCAGGCGAATATGTCTTTAAGCAATGGAGTGGTAGTTTGACAGGAACATCGAATCCAGCCCCGCTGACGATGGATGCGGATAAACAGGTAACTGGCATTTTTGAGAAACGACAGTATCCCTTGTCCTTGACGGTTGATGGGAATGGAACCGTAAAAGAGGAAGTGATTGCCTTGGCAACGCAGGCGCAGTATCCGAGTGGGACTACGGTTCGATTGACTGCTCAGCCGGCCGATAAATTTGAGTTTGGCGGTTGGTCAGGAGATTTAACAAGTACTGCTAATCCCTTGGAATTAAAGATTGATAAAGCGATTAGTCTGAAAGCGTTATTTCAGAAGATTAAATTTCCGGGTTATAAAGTTGATCCCAATGCGAAGAAATTGGGGACAGATTATTGGGAAAACACACCCGTATTAAGTGATTTAATGATTGGTGTTTTTCAGAAAAATTTTGAGGTATACGCACCTCCGCAAGGTGATGCATATTGTGCTTGGACTCAAGCGATTTGTAATGGCGATTTTAATCATGATGGTTTCATTGATGTCTTTAATGCGGGTAGTGCGTTTGGTGGTCAAAAATCTAGACTAAGTTTTTTAATCTGGAACCCATCCACACAAATTTTTGATGAGAAAAACTTAATAAATAACAAAACAAATTTTATTGGTGCCCCTACCAAAGTTTCACCCATCTATTTGAATAATGATGATTTCGTTGATTTGGTGATTTTTGGTCATCAAGATGAATCCTCGCCCAAAAATAGAATTGAACCTATTACTATTTGTTTGAGTGATGGCAAAGGGGGGTACGATTTAACCGAACTGGTTTTGCAACCCCCTTTTCCCAATGAAAACGTCGTATATGAACACGGGTCTGTGGCAGATTTAAATGGAGATAAAATTCCTGATTTATTGATCATGGCCAATCCAAGAGTTTTTGTTTTTTGGGGAATTCCGACCTTCCCTTATTTCACCAATAAGGATTATTTCGTCGCGCAAAGGGAAGATTTTCCATTCTATTGTAAAATAAAAGATATTAATAAGGATGGTATAAATGATGCAATCATTGCCACTAATATGGATAATCAACTTTTTTTAAATGATGGGAAGGGGGGTATTCTGACAAATAAAATTAGTGTGCCTTATGTCACCAATGGAAATGTCTTTGATTATATCGTTGATGATCTAAATGCCGATGGGCTCAATGATTTTATCAATATAAGTGCAACAAATCATTTGGAGTGGTCGATTGATGCCTACATTCAACAGAAAGATGGTTCATTTAAAAGGGATGTTAGTTGGATAGAAAACATATCTGGAGCTAAAAGAGGTAATTATCGGAATAAACTAATTTATTATGATTTTGATGGTGATGGAAAAAAAGATATTACTTATTCAGATACCGGGATGGATCCTTACACGAGTCCTACCAATGAAATTAAAAGTAAAACCGTATTTATTAGGAGTGGAAATAAGTTTGTGGAAAAGGATTTCTTTCAATTTGACTCATATGCAAAAGAGTTAAAAGAAAAGTATTTTAGATAAATCAGGCAATAGGTAAAATTGGTCGGATTGATTATTTGTTAGGATCTAGCATACATCGGATAAGTCTAATCCATTAAATTCACAATCGAACCGAAGGTATTGTCGCATCCATAAACATTTTCATGCCTTCCTAGTTCCACCTAAGGAAAGCTTATCCTTTTTTCTTTTCACGTATTTTTGTTATTTACCTGCTCAGATTTTTAAACCTGTTGATTACCCGTATGAAAAAAATCATCTTCCTTCTCTTGTGTGTTTCCCCCGTTTTTGCACAGACGAAATCGGACGTATCAGGGGCCGCTAACCTATTTGATTTGACTTTTACCACTCAGGAATTGGATACCTTGTATTCGGATGTGATCGATAATTTAGCCAATTACAAGGCGATGCATGCGCTTCCATTGAATAACAACGTGCCTTTGAGTCTGTGGCAAAACCCAAAACTTCCCGGGATGAAATTCGATGAAACGCAACGCTCGATTCAATGGCCTGCCGTTCGTGCGACACGGCCGAAAAACAATAACGAACTCGCGTTCTACTCCATTGATCAATTAGCTTATCTGATTAAATCCAAGCAAATCACATCAGTTGAATTAACGCAGTTTTTCATCGACCGAATCAAGACCTATGGTCCTAGTTTGCAATGTGTGATTAGTGTGCAGGAAGAGATGGCGTTGGCGCAGGCGCGCCAGGCCGACAATGAAATTAAGGCTGGTAAATACCGCGGTTTACTGCACGGGATTCCGTATGGCTTAAAGGATTTGTTTGCAGTAAAAGGGACCAAAACGACCTGGGGTGCCGCGCCATACAAAGACCAAGCAATCGACGAGGATGCGTATGTATATACCAAACTAAAAGCCGCTGGCGCCGTCATGGTTGCCAAATTTACCTTAGGAGCCTTAGCCATGGGTGATTATTGGTATGGCGGAAGAACGAAAAATCCGTGGAATTTGAATTATGGATCCTCGGGTTCATCTGCGGGTTCAGCGTCGGCAACGGTTGCCGGTCTAGTGCCTTTTGCCATCGGTACGGAAACCTGGGGAAGTATCGTGTCACCCGCGACGACCTGTGGGGCCACGGGTTTACGACCTACTTTTGGCAGTATCAGTCGGTCAGGTGCCATGGCCTTAAGTTACAGTTTAGACAAAGTCGGACCTATTTGTCGGTCGGCCAACGATGCCGCCATCGTTTTTCATTATTTACATGGAACGGACGGAAAGGACCTCGCGGCTGTGAACATGCCCTTTAATTACCAGCCAAATCGTTCCGTGAAGGGAATGAAGATTGGATATGCCAAAAATTATTTTGACAAAATCACAGATACGACGCGAAACGAATGGAAAGTATTAGCTGATTTACGGAATCAAGGGGTGCAATTAATCCCTGTCGATTTTCCGGATGAAAAAGCATACACCTTTAATATCATGGATGTGGTGATCGGTGCGGAATGTGCTGCGCAGTTTGATGAAATGACACGTAAAAATATAGACGATATGCTTACGCGTCAAACTAAAAATGATTGGCCCAATCAATTCCGAACCGCTCGTTTTGTTCCTGCGGTGGAATACATTAACGCCCAACGCCACCGCTATATCTTAATGCAAAAAGTGAATGAGGTGGTTTCGCAATTCGATGCGATCATTTGTCCCTCGCGCGGCGGAGGAAACCAGTCGGCCATCACCAATCTCACCGGTCATCCGGTAGTATGTGTGCCCACGGGATTCGATGCGAAAAACAACTTGCCTACCGGTATTTCATTCGTGGGGAAATTATATGATGAAGGCACAATCTTGCGCATCGCGAAATTTTATCAAGATCACACGGGGCATGAGGATTTACATCCGGAGGCATTTCAATAAATCAGTTTTCAAACAATATAAAAAAACCACCTCGTTCAAGGTGGTTTTTTTATACCAAGATTCTTGTCTTATTTCAAATATTCCAAAGACAAACGCATTAGGTTTTCAGCGGCGGTCTTCGATTTCAACTTCGTGAAATCACGCGATGTGTTATCACCCACTTCATATACCAATGCCTCGGCATTAAATTCCTTATTAAAAAAGGCCTTTGAAATCGCGGCTGAAGCAGGTTTGCTGGCTCTTGCGTTTACTTTGTACGTTGGAATTGATTGCTCGAGCGAATCAAACCAACGTTTAATTAACCCGTCCATATGGCTAGGTTTTTCGGTGATGTTGGTGTAAAAAATATCATCCCACGTAGAATGAAAATCGATGCCAAAATAGAGTTTACGCTGCGTGCCATCGATTTTTTGGTGTAGAAAATTACGCACGATTTGCGTTTCGGGTTGGTTGAAGTCCGCCCAATCCCGATTCAAATCAATTCCCCCCGTATTATGTCGCCAATGTCCATTATCAACCCCATCCGGGTTCATCATCGGTACCACATACACCGTATATGCTTTTCTGAATTGCTTCGCAGTTTCCGAATCCACGCATAGCGCTTCCACAAATGCTTGCAACGCAAATTGACCCGTCACTTCAGGCGGATGCAAGCGTCCGATCACCAGCATAATTTTGGAATCCGATTTATCTTCGCCAATTCGCAAGCATTCAAAAGGCCTGTTTTGCGGCGATTTGCCAATGATTGTGCTCGACACAAATTTGTTTTTTAGGATATCTTTTGACCATTCGTTGACAATCGGCGAAGTCATCAATTCTTGGGCAGCGATCCAAGTTGTTTTTGTATCAACGTTAATGCGCACATATGCAGATTCAGAAAGCGCATTCTCTTGAAAGCTTTGGTTCTTATTTTCGGGGCCTTTTATTAATCTACAATCGGTGGAATCGACCACTTGCCAGGTTTTGCCATCCCGACTGATCTTCGGAAAATAGCGATGTTTGGCGTTTAAATACGTTAGGTGTACCCAAATCTGCTTGGGGCGCTGACTCGTTACTTTAAATGCATACCAGGGACTCGGGTTGATCGGATAATTTTCAGCGGCAATGATCGCCGTGTACAGTGTGTCGTTGTTTTGCGTAATCCCATTGAGTCTCGCTCCGGCAAAATCATTATCAAATGTAATGTTTCCTAAGGTTTGTTGGCCGCGCCACTGCGGCATAATGGCATGATTTCGGGTATCTACTTTTTCGGAAGTAGTAGATGTTGCCTGTCCTTCAAACTTGGGTTTTGTTGTTTGGGAAAACCCGGAAAGGGTAATGAACAACAGGAGTAGCGTAACGATTTTATGCATGATGAATCAAAGAATTTAAGTTAAAGAGGTTATTGCTTCAAAAGTATCCATTTTGTGCTGAATGTCTAACGGCTTGGATGCTTTTTTATTTGAAATGAAAACGTCAAAACAGGGGTGCATTTGCATGTAGATTTTTATGTACCTGATTATAATAAACCAACAATTAGTTTTATAAAACCAACAATAAGTTTTATGTTTGAAATTAACTTATTTTCACTCATACAAATCAAACTTTAAGAAGTTATGAATTTAAAACTACCCATTTTACTTCTTTTATTGTTTAGTGCATTCAGTGGTTTCGCACAAAAAGCAATTAAAGGACAAGTGAAAGATGACAAAAGCCAAGAGGGCCTTCCCGGCGTTTCGATATTAGTTCGGGGGACTAATGTAGGCACATCGACCGATTCAAACGGTAATTTTTCGATTTCTGTTCCAGAAAATGCGAAAGAACTTAACTTTAGTTCGGTCGGATACACCGCTAAGGTAATCACCATCGGTACCCAATCATTCATCAATGTCATGTTAGCCGAAGATGCGGTTAATCTACAAGAAGTGGTGGTTAACGCCTTGGGATTTAAGACCAAAAGAGATCGGACGGGTTCTACTTCTTCGAGTGTTTCTTCCGAAGCGATTCGTTCCAGTGGTGAAGCTAATATTTTGAATAGCCTTGCAGGTAAAGCTTCAGGCGTTAAAATTGCGCGTGCGAACGGTGACCCGGGCGCAGGTACGAATATTCAGATTCGTGGCGCAAATACCATCGGTGGTTCTTCGCAACCTTTAGTGATTGTGGATGGTGTTCCGTTATCAAATGACAACTTATATGGTTCTGGAAGTTCAAGATCTGGGGGTGTATCTCAGCAATCCCGTTTGAATGACTTGAATCCAGAAGACATCGAATCAACACAGATATTGAAAGGTGCTTCTGCAGCTGCTTTGTGGGGCTCTAGAGCAGCCAATGGTGTTTTGGTGATTACGACCAAACAAGGTAAACTCAACCAAAAAATGAAGGTTAGTTATTCGGCTACCTATTCCATGGATGAGATCAATAGAAAACATCCGATGCAGACCACTTTTGGTCAAGGTACAGGTGGAAAATTTAATGCAACAGCTACTAACTCATGGGGAGATAAAATCGCTTCCAGATCAGGTGAAGCTGACGTATTTAACACGACCGGCGAATATTTCTTAGGTAATGATGGTAAAAAATATTACCCGATCACCGCTAAAAACTCAAGAGAAATCTTTACGGATAAAAACTTTGACCAAGTTTTCCAAAAGGGCTCATTCTTAGAACATAACTGGAGTATTTCAGGTGGTAGTGGAAAAACAACCAACTTCTTTAGTTTAGGTTATTTGGGTCAAGAGGGTATCATCAAAAACAGTGATTACGATCGCTTTACGATGCGATTTAACAATCAAACCTTCTTTAGTAACAACGTCAATCTAACGACGAAAGCAAACTACATTCGGACAAATAGTCATCGAATCCAACAAAACTCAAATTCGGCGGGTCTATATTTAGGACTTCTTCGTCAGCCGGCAGATTTTGATCAAACGGCTTATATCGGTACTTATTTTTCAAGTACGGGCGTTCCGACAGAAGGCAGACAAAGAAGTTATAGAAGGTATTTAGGTAACAATATCAATCCATTTTATAATAACCCATTGTGGACGATCAACGAACAAGAAGCTACTTCCGTGGTAAATCGTTTTAATGCAAATACGGACCTAAACATCAACCCGATCAGTTGGTTAAACATCGACTTACGTGGTGGTATCGATACGTATGTAGACAAACGCGTTTACTTCTCGCCAGTGGGCTCTACGAGTTTCAATAATGGTCGATTAGACAATGAGAACTTTATTGTTTCTGAAATCAATTTAGATGGGATTGTTCGTGCCGACTTCCCAGATTTAGTTCCGGAAAAAGTGGGATTCAATGCAACTTTGGGTTACAACATCAATGATCGTACGCGAAATACCTTGTACGCCGCTTCGCAAAATTTTCTAGTGAATAGCCGAATTCAATCGTTCGCGAATAGTGTGGCTCCGTTTGAGGTATCCAATAGTACCAACCACATTCGGTCGAATCGTTTGTACTCAATCTTCGCATTTGATTTTTACAAGCAAGTATTTTTGAGCGTTTCAGGTACGCAAGAAGCTGCATCCACCATCAAAGGAGGCTATTTTTACCCATCGATGGATTTGGCTTGGCAGTTTTCGCAATTGCCTAATTTGACGAATAAAGTGCTTTCTTTTGGTAAAGTACGTATGTCTTATGGACAAGTGGGGGTACAGCCTACGGCCTACAAGTTTGGTACCACGTATGAGAATTTCACGTATGGTACGTATGATGATGCACTTGATATCAATGAATTTGGAGGTGGTTTCCGCCTAAATGATGATCAAGGTAATAATGTACTAAGACCCGAAATAAAAACGGAAATGGAATTAGGAACGGATTTACGTTTCTTCAAAGACCGTTTAACAGTAGGTGTCACGTACTATAAAAACGAAATTAAAGACATCTTGCTTGCGGTTAACTTGTCTCCTTCATCTGGATTTTTATCTAAATATACCAATGCCGGTAGAATGGAAAACCGAGGAGTGGAGGTTGATTTAGGATATAAGATCTTGGCACAAGCGAATTATGGCTTAGAATTGTACGGTAACTGGAACAATAACAAAAACAAAGTTTTGGACTTGGCAGGCGTACAACGTGTCGCATTAACGGATCAATCCATTACTTCCAATGCGATTGTTGGTCAGCCATTAGGAATTCTA
>CANHKE010000052.1 GCA_947461155.1 Cytophagaceae bacterium
CAAAGAAGGATTTGATCCCTTGTATGGCGGTCGACCGATGAAGCGTGTACTCCAACGGGTCGTGCTGAATGAATTGTCGAAATCCATTTTATCCGGTAAGATTCTAAAGGATTCTGCGGTGCTGATGGATGTGGATAAGGAGGGGAATTTGACCTTTGAGAATGTGGAGGTGGAGATTTAGGTTTTTCCTAATGCCCCAGGCTAAAGCCTGGGGTTATAAATTTATAGCCCTAGGCTTTAGCCTAGGGCGCGATTGCGCCGATTTCCTAAGCGAATGCCTGGGGTTTTTCATTAGTGTAGCGTCTCTACAATTTGATTAAAAATTCTGCCAACAAACCGGTCTTGTGAAACGGTAAATGGCCTCTGTTCCCACGGATGTGCTGCGGGAATCCGAAGTAGCCGGGAAAGGTCCGCCGTGCACCATGGCTGGGGATACTTCGACGCCGGTTGGGAAACCGTTCAACAAAATACGGCCAACCTTTTGACTTACTTCATCGATTAGTTCATCTAGATGCGCTAGGTCACTAGCTTCTGCTTGAATTGTAGCGGTTAATTGACCTGGAATTTGTTCCGTAAATGCAATCATTTCTACCAAATCATCACAAATAACGGCTACCGTGCTTGGGCCAAAAACCTCCTCCAAAACTTCTGGGTGCGCCAAAGCTTCTTTCGCGGTGGTGCTAAATAAACTCGGAGCTGGGTTTTCAGATGCGGTTAAGCGCTGGGTGGCTGGGTGGTGATTCAAGGTGTTGAATCCGTGTTCGAACGCCTGTTTGATTCCTGCGGTTAGAAAAGTGCCTAATGGCATTTGGTCTAATTTGGCAGCTAGTGAAGTCAAAAAATGTCTGTCTTTTTCGAGTATGACAATCAGTCCAGGGTTCGTGCAAAATTGACCTACGCCCATGCAAATCGATTGGCTGAATGCATCAGCTAGGGATTCGCCTTGTGCAGCAATTCGGTCGCTGAACAAGTAAACGGGGTTGATAGAGCCCATTTCAGCATAGACGGGAATGGGAACTTCGCGTCGAACAGCCAGGTCAAATAAGGCTTTACCACCTCGATAAGAACCCGTAAACGCGACTGCTTTGGTTAGGTAGTGTGTCACCAAATACCCACCAATTTCATGTCCTAGGGCATGTAGTAGGGAAAAGGTACCGTCGGGCATGCCTGTTTTTTGAGCGGCTTGTTGGATCGCTTGGCCAACTAAATCGGACGTATTGGGATGCGCCGGATGGGCTTTAAAAATTACAGGGCAACCAGCGGCTAAAGCAGCCATTGTATCACCACCTGCAACTGAAAAGGCAAGCGGGAAATTACTTGCTCCAAAAACGACCGTTGGGCCTAATGGAATTTGTTTTTGAACCAAACGTGGCTTCGGAAGCGGTTGGCGTTCGGGCATCGCAGCATCCACAATTTCTCGTTTCCACGAAGGATTGGAGATGAAATTGGCAAAAGCTTGAATTTGACCAATTGTCCGACCGCGTTCGCCGGTAATCCGTGCTTCGGGAAGTCCAGATTCTGCGCAAGCTGTTTGAATTAACACGTCGCCAATGGCTAAAATTTCTTCTGCGATGGCGTTCAGGAAGTTGGCTCTTTGTTCATCCGATACATTTCGGTATTTTTTGAACGCCGCGGAGGCTTTGGATAAGGCTTCATTGGCCTCATCGGCTGTTGCTTCCACAAAAATCTGTGGCAGAGCCTCGCCTGAAGCGGCTTGGACGCCTTGAAAATTTCGGTGTCCCGCAGCTTTTGTTTGAAAGCCAATCATCTGTTTTCCTGTTAAATTCATGCTTTTACGGTTTGGATTAGCGTTCCGATGGGTTCAATTTGAATATGTATTTCGTCGTGCGCTTGTAGGGTAAATGGCGGATCGGGCACGATGCAGGTTCCCGTCATGAGGTAGACGCCCTGAGGAAAGCTCATTTCGCGCGTTAGGTAATCGACCAATTCGCTGTGACTTCGTTTCATTTGGGAGATTTGCGTGTCTCCTTGAAAGACTTCTTGTTGGCCCCTTAGAATCCGCATCGAAATAACGGTTTCAGGAGCGAGCGGTTTGTCGGTAACTAATAGGCAGGGACCTATGCCGGCGGAGGCGTCATAAACTTTGGCTTGCGGCAAGTAAAGCGGATTTTCGCCTTCGATATCTCTGGAGCTCATGTCGTTTCCGATGAGGTATCCCGCGATTTCTTGGCGACTATTTATAAATAATGTCAATTCCGGTTCGGGTACATTCCAGGCGGAATCTTGACGAATGCCTACTTGGCCGTTTTGGCCAATCGCACGCAATTTATTGCCTTTGTAGAATATCTCGGGCCTTTCGGCGTCGTATACTTTGTCGTAAAAGGTGTCACCGCCGGACTCTTTGGATTCTTCCATGCGGGCCACTTTGCTACGTAAATAGGTGACGCCAGCTGCCCAAATTTCTTGGGATTCAATGGGTGTTTGACTGACTTCTGGTGCCGATTCCGTGTAGGAAAGTTGGTCGCAGTATGTGTAGAGATTAGGCTGGTTAATGAATTCATCCCAATTCTCAGGTCGTGGGCTGGTAAATTTACCTTCCGTATTTTCGATTTGAATACCGGTAATGACGCGGTAGATTTTGTAATAGTTCATAGGTTTAGTTTTGACATACGGATATGTGAAAAACAAATCTACTGAATCGAGGGCGAAGGGAAAAGGGGGGAGGGTTATAAATTTGTGAAGGAAAGGTCTTCGTCAATTAATGGCCAATGAACCCCTAAACCGGAAGGGCTAATCTGATAGGTATTGCGTTCATTTGAATTGGCCTTACAGAGTTTGATTGACAATTTTTCTAATGAAAGTGTCACCCGTTTTGAAATGCCATGAATAATCATGGTATTTCCTACAAATTCAATTTGCTTAATGTGTATTGGGTTCGTTTTCATATTCGATTAGTAAAATAATTATCCCAAGCATCGATGATTTTAGGAAGCTGCTCGATCAAAATCTCCTCCAATTCACGTTGCATCATCGGGGTCAAATTAAAGGAATTTGCATAGGATATCATATTCAATTTCTGACTAATCCAATATTTTACCTCAATTTCTCCTTTAATGGCATGTACATGCATTTGTTCGTTGCCTTCATTGGAATAAAAGAATATTCGCCAACCTCTTTTTCGAATAATTGTGGGCATATACATAATTTTCCCACAATAACATGAATGCTTGCGTGCAATTGCGCTAGCCAACTGATAATCAATTTATTTTATCAATTACTTGATTTAAAACGAAGAAAGGGCTTTATCCAAGGCGGATTGAACATCTGTGGATATTCGTTTGGCAAAGCTGAGCTGGTACATGCAATCATTATTGACCTCTTGCTCCACGATTTGGATGGGATACTTTTTGATGACTTTCATGACTTCATTCATCTGTGGATAGCTGAAATGTACCTCCAGCGTTTTCATGGGCTCGATTTCAATGATTTCAGCCGCGGAAAAGGCTTCCAAACTCGCTTCTTTGTAGGCCTGAATTAATCCCGAAACGCCGAGTAATGTTCCGCCAAAATAGCGAACTACCGCAACCAGTGTAAAATGGACATTGTTGGACAGTATCGTATTTAGAATCGGTTTACCAGCGCTTCCGGAAGGTTCGCCATCATCATTCGAGCGAACTTCCTCCGGCGTAAAACCGAGCCGGTACGCGGAACAGATATGTCGGGCTTTTGGATGCAATTCCTTCAACAATTGCATCTGTTCCTTGATATCTTCGAGATCTTTCACCGGAAATACATACCCGATGAATTTACTTCCTTTATCTTTGTAGAGTCCCTCGGCAGGTTGTGAAACGGAAAGATAGGAATCGGGTAGGGACATGCGCGCAAATAAAAATCCAATTTATGCATAACAATCATTTTTTCCTACGCATTCTTGCCCAGCAGCTGCGTCAAATTTTGACCTATGCGCGCTTAAAGCAATGTTTTTCGCAGGAAAAAGATGAATTGGTGATTGGTTTTGAACGCCAAAACGGTGATGATTTTTGGATCAAATGTTGCTTTAGCCCTCAGTTTTCTACGCTCCAATTTCCGTCTCAATTTCATCGTGCGGGCCGGAATTCCATTGATTTATTTTCTGATTTGTTGTTGCACGAAGTGCAAAACGTCTATGTTTTTGAAAATGAACGGGCGATTGGGTTGGATTTTTTAGGCCAACAAACCTTAGTGTTAAAGCTTTTTGGGAATCGGTCCAACGTGATTCTCTTTCAAGAAGGGGAACATGTGGCCCAATTTCAAAAGAAGTTAGGTAAGGATTATGAAATTAGTTTGCCTGCATTACATCGTGTGATAGATCAGGATTTTTCCGCTTTTGAAGCAGCAGATGGCGATTTTAAAGCATTATATCCGACGATAGGTAAGGAGGGAGCGGCCTATTTTGATGCATTTGGTTATGCCACTAAATCACGAAAAGGACAATGGGAATTTTTACAGGAAACCCTTGAAAATCTTGCAGAACCACAAATCTCCATCATAGAAACGACAAATGGAATTGGTCTGACCATTTTTCCGATTCATGGCGAGGCCCTTTTTCAGAGCCAAGATGCGGTGGAAGCATTAAACCAATTTTACTCCCTGCATTATTCCATTGGTGAATTTCGACGCGAGAAAAGCGTGTTGATTGAATTGTTAACCAAACAACGTGTGAAGGCCATTCACTATCTAGATGTCTTGATGAAGCAACAGGTCGTTCGCGAGGCGAATTTAGCCTATGAAGAAATTGGGAACATTTTGATGGCCTTTTTGCATTTGATCCCTGCTGGTGCCAAATCCGTGGAACTAGAAGATTTTTACCATGGTGGAACGATTAAAATAAAATTAAATGCGCTTTTGTCCGGACCTGAAAATGCCGAAAATTATTACCGGAAGGCCAAAAACTATGTCAAGGAAATTGCGCATTGGCAAGAAAATGTAGATCGAAAGCAATCCGAAATAGATTTACTTGGGGAACAATTGGCTGCTATTCAAGCGGCCCAAAACCGGAAGGAATTAAAACCCTATCTTCCCTTATTGCGGACGAATTCGGTGGCGGTTGTGGAAACGGCCGAATTGCCTTTCAAGCAATTTGAAACGGATGGTTGGGTCATATGGGTCGGGAAAAATGCGAAAAATAATGATTTATTGACGCTGAAATACGCTAAGAAATTTGACATCTGGTTGCACGCACGTGACGTTTCAGGTTCCCATGTGATTATTCGAAATCCGAATCAGCGGACTGTACCCAAACACGTCGTAGAAAAAGCAGCTGAATTGGCCGCGCATTTTTCGAAGCGCGCAACGGAGTCCCTGTGTCCGGTCATTGTTACGGCAAAAAAATTCGTCCGCAAGACGAAAGATTTGTTGCCCGGTCAAGTAATTGTAGATCGCGAGGAAGAAGTTGTTTTGGTCAAACCGACGTATTGGGAATAGTATAATTCCGATAAATCCTTTTAATTTCTCTTGAAATACCCTATTTTCGTAGCTATTAATTGTTAACTAAACACTCAATTTATGCAATCACACAGTTTACAACTGCTCGATTACCTTGTCTTTTTGTTTTATTTCATCGTCGTTTCAGGCTATGGTTACTGGATTTACAACAAGAAAAAATCAAAAATTGCAGACTCAAACGATTTCTTTTTAGCGGAAGGATCTTTAACCTGGTGGGCCATTGGATCGTCATTAATTGCCTCTAATATTTCAGCAGAACAGTTTATTGGTACTTCTGGTGATGGTTTCCAAATGGGTTTAGCCATCGCCACCTATGAGTGGATGGCGGCAGCGACGCTTTTGATTGTTGCGATTTTCTTCATGCCGATTTATCTGAAGAACAAGATATTCACGATGCCACAGTTTTTGAATAGACGTTATAATTCGACGGTGAGTTTAATTATGGCTGTCTTTTGGTTATTGTTATATATCGCGGTGAATTTAACGTCAATTTTGTATTTAGGTGCTTTAGCGGTTTCTACGATTTCAGGATTAGATTTCACCATGTGTATGATTGCCATGTCGGTATTTGCCATTATTATTACCCTGGGAGGTATGAAAGTGATTGGCTACACGGATGTGATTCAAGTTATTTTCTTGGTTTTAGGAGGTTTAGTTACTTCTTATTTAGCCTTGAATTTAGTTTCAGAGCGTTTTGGAGGCGAAGGTGTGATGAATGGTATGAATCATTTAATGACCAAGGCGCCGGATCATTTTCATATGATTTTCAACAAAGACAATGCGAATTACCCTTCACTACCAGGTTTAGCCGTGTTAATTGGGGGTATGTGGATTGTCAATCTAAACTATTGGGGTTGTAATCAATACATTACGCAAAGAGCATTAGGGGCTGATTTGCCTACGGCGCGTAACGGAATCATGTTTGCCGCTTTCTTAAAAATGATGATGCCAATTATCGTGGTTTTGCCAGGTATTGCCGCTTATTTATTGTGGAAAGATGGTATGTTCCAAGAGGAAATGATGAAGGATGGTGTTTTAAGTAAGGATAATGCATATCCGGTGTTATTGAATTTATTACCCGTAGGTTTGAAAGGTTTATCCTTCGCAGCCTTGACAGCAGCCGTGGTTGCTTCAATGGCGGGTAAAGCGAATTCGATTTCTACGATTTTTACGTTAGATATCTACAAGAATTACATCAATCCCAATGCATCTGAAAAGCAATTGGTTTCGATTGGTCGTCTGGCGGTTGTTGCCGCTACGGTCATTGCGGTATTAATTGCGCCTTTCATGGGTATTGATAAGAAAGGCGGTTTCCAATTCATTCAAGAATATACCGGCTATTTTTCACCGGGTATCTTTGCCTTATTTATCATGGGATTCTTCTGGAAACGGACTACATCAAAGGCTGCTTTATTCGCATTGCTTGGTGGGGTAACATTTTCCATCGTATCCAAGTATATTCCCACGTGGACGGGCGTTACAGATAGTATTTTCTATACATCTTTCCAAGACGCGGATGGCGTTTATGTGATTCCATTTATTGATCGCATGGGCTGGGTATTTACTTTCTGTATCACGTCGATGGTAGTCATTTCCTTACTCGATCCAGAATCGAAGAACAATCCAAAAGGCTTGGAGATCGATGCGAAGATGTTCAAACTCGCACCTTCGTTTATCGTAGGTTCTGTGATTATTGTGATGATGTTGTTGATGCTTTATACGTATTTCTGGTAGTAAGAAATAGGAGGTAAGAAGTAAGAGGTAAGAGGTAAGAGGTAAGAAGTAAGAGGTAAAAAAGTAAGTGCATTCTAACCCCGGGATTATTTCCGGGGTTTTTTTTTAATAAAAAAGGTACCCAAAGTTTTCACCCGGGCACCTAACCTCTTACTTCTTACCTCTTACTTCTTACCTCTTACCTCTTACATCTTAATTCACTTCATAGCGCCCCCCCAATAATCGAATCCACCACGCTCGGATCTAGCAACGTAGACGTATCGCCTAAGCTACCAAATTCGCCCTCTGCGACCTTGCGCAAAATACGACGCATGATTTTACCTGAACGCGTTTTGGGTAAGCCAGTCACAAATTGAATCTTGTCTGGTTTGGCGATTGGGCCAATGACGCGTGCAACTGTCGCTAAAATATCTTTACGCGTTAATTCATCGTTGATGGTCGGATGTTCGCAAATCACATAGGCATAGATTCCTTGTCCTTTGATGTCATGTGGATATCCCACAACCGCAGATTCAATCACACCTGTGTGCATGTTGATGGCATTTTCTACTTCAGCCGTACCGATGCGGTGGCCTGAAATGTTCATGACGTCATCGACCCGACCGGTGATGCG
>CANHKE010000053.1 GCA_947461155.1 Cytophagaceae bacterium
CACAGTGGGGTTTGAACCAAACACCATTGCGTGCGGGTTTATTGAACTATGTAACAAACGATGCGGCAACTGGAAGACCAGTTTACCAATTCCCTTACCGTTCAGGTACTACGCCTTTAGTTGAGACTTTCCAACGTTCTTTCGGACTTGGATCTCGCTGGCAAGCACAATTCGGTATCCGTTATATCTTCAACTAAGATATTGCTAATCCGAAGTAAAAAGGCTGCTCGAAAGAGCAGCCTTTTTTATTGGTGTTTCTTTGGCAAACATTCCAGGATTGCCAAAGCTTGAGGCGTTTTCACGCCGATTCCCTAGGCTAAAGCCTAGGGTTATTAGTGATTTAATTCCTCTAAATAAAGCCTAGGGTTATTAGTGATTTAATTCCTCTATATAAAGTCTAGGGTTATTAGTGAGTTAATTCCCCAGGCTAAATTCTGGGGTAATAAGATTCGTTTATAACCCTAGGCTTTAGCCTAGGGACTTAGCATGAGGTCTTGGGTTTTAACTCGCTCGAAGTATCTTGTCACCCACCGCATGTTGACCATAAAAAAAACCGGGTTTCCCCGGTTTCAACTAAAACTCTTTATGATGCGCCATCCGATGTAAATCTTCAGGGCTTAGTGACTTAAAATATTCATAAGTAATTTTCAATCCCTCTGCACGCGTTACTTTCGGTTCCCAGCCCAATAAAGCTTTCGCCTTGGTAATGTCGGGTTTCCGTTGTTTCGGGTCGTCTGTAGGTAAAGGAAGTGAAATTAATTTTTGACTTGTTCCGGTCAACTTAATAATCTCCTCACCAAATTCCTTGATCGTAATTTCATCCGGATTTCCAATGTTCACGGGTTGAGCATAATCGCTCAACAACAACCGGTAAATCCCTTCGACTAAATCATCTACATAACAAAATGCTCGTGTCTGAGACCCATCCCCAAACATAGTCAAATCCTCGCCACGTAATGCTTGGCCAATAAATGCTGGTAACACACGTCCATCATTCAGGCGCATACGCGGTCCATAGGTATTGAAAATACGCACAATACGCGTTTCTAAGCCATGATAGGTATGATAAGCCATGGTCATCGCTTCTTGGAAACGTTTCGCTTCATCGTACACGCCACGAGGTCCTACTGGATTCACATTGCCCCAATATTCCTCCGGTTGCGGATGAACATTCGGATCACCATAAACTTCAGATGTAGATGCAATCAAAACACGCGCATGCTTCACACGCGCTAATCCCAAGCAATTATGAATTCCTAACGATCCCACTTTCAACGTTTGAATCGGAATTTTTAAATAGTCAATTGGCGAAGCAGGTGAGGCAAAATGCAAGATATAATCCAATTCGCCAGGTACATGGATGAATTTGGACACATCGTGGTGATAAAATTCGAAGTGCTCTAACTTGAAAAGGTGCTCAATATTTTTCAAATCACCTGTGATCAAATTATCCATCGCGATTACGTGGTAACCTTCTTTGATAAATCGATCACATAAATGTGACCCCAAAAATCCGGCTCCCCCGGTAATTAATATTCGTTTCATAAGCTTATTTAATGGCTTGTCGGCCTACCGAGTAATACGTATACCCCAATTCCTGCATCTGTGGCAATTCATATAAGTTACGTCCGTCAAAAATGACTTTGTTTTTCAACAACGTATCCATTTTCTCGAAATCAGGTGTTCTGAATTGTGGCCATTCCGTTACAATCAATAATGCATCTGCGTCCTCAATCGCATCGTATGGGCTTTTTGAGTACTCAACCACATCGCCGATGACCTCTTTGACATTTTTCATGGCTTCCGGGTCATACACGCGTACTTTGCAACCAAGCGCTAATAATGCCTCAATGTTGTACAAGGCTGGCG
Organism: Cytophagaceae bacterium; assembly: GCA_947461155.1. Lineage (GTDB taxonomy): Bacteria > Bacteroidota > Bacteroidia > Cytophagales > Spirosomataceae > Aquirufa. Next base: position 1,870 of record CANHKE010000053.1, read on the forward strand.
CTTCACGAATATCATCTGTATATGGTTTGAAAGCCAATCCCCAAATACCAATCGTCTTACCCGCTAAATCGTTATTGAAATGATTCTGAATCAATGGCATCAATTTCGTTTTCTGTAACTCATTGACACGCATAACCGAATCTAAAATATGGAATTGATAGTCATTATCTTCCGATGTCTTTGCTAATGCTTGTACATCTTTTGGAAAACATGAGCCACCATAACCTATTCCGGCGAACAAGAAACGCTTCCCAATACGTGAATCAGTTCCGATGCCCCGACGAATATCGTCTACATTGGCACCTACCTTTTCACATAAGTTTGCTATTTCATTCATAAACGTAATCTTCGTGGCCAAAAATGCATTGGCTGCATATTTGGTCATCTCCGCCGAACGCTCATCCATGAAGATGACCGGATTTCCTTGGCGAACCAATGGCGCATATAATTTGGTCATCAAATCTTTCGCACGGTCCGATTGCGTTCCAATCACCACGCGATCTGGTTTCATGAAGTCTTCGACTGCCACCCCTTCACGTAAAAATTCAGGGTTTGAAACGACGTCAAAATCAACCTTTGCACTTTTTGCAATCGCTGCATGTACTAATTCGGATGTTCCTACAGGAACCGTACTCTTATCGATGATTACCGTATATTCGGACAATAAGGGACCTAAGTCATTGGCCACCTTTAAAATATATTTCAAATCTGCAGAACCATCTTCCCCTGGAGGCGTAGGCAATGCCAAGAAAATAACTTTAGCTCCTGCAATTCCATCAACCAAAGAGGTGGTGAAATTTAACCGTCCCTCGGCTGTATTGCGATGAAATAAATCTTCTAGACCTGGCTCATAAATAGGCACAATGCCTGCTTTCATTTGCTCGATTTTCGCCTCATTAATATCAACGCACGTCACATGATTTCCTGTTTCAGCAAAACATGTTCCTGTTACTAGGCCTACATACCCTGTGCCAACAACCGCAATTTTCATATTGAATTCTTTATTTAGTTCAAAAATTGACTTCAAATTTAGCCAATTATCTTTAATTAATGCTAAATTTTGATTTAGCGGCTACCTTTTTAATGGGATAATTCGACCAATACTTCCAGACGGTTCCATGCAATGCAACCAATTCGCCAAAGTCGTCGAAATGTCGCTGATGCTTGTTCGCTCTGTTACTTCGCTTGGTTTTACTTTCCAACCGTAAAATAATAAGGGGACGTGCGTGTCATAGGCATATAAAGTGCTATGCGTGGTCCCTGTTTTGTACCCGATAAACCATTGAGGTTTCAATAAAATCATCACATCTCCGCTGCGATCTGGATTGTATCCGTTCCGAATGGTCGTGGCATATAAATTGTTTAACGTAGTGCCTTCGATGTGTTGTAGGTCGATTATTTCCTGAAAGCCAACTTGCTTTTGAAGTGATTGCTTGACCACCTGAATTAGTTTTTGGCGATCAATGTTCATTTTGGCGATTGCCGCTTTGTTGAAATACAATTGGGAATTGTCTTCACCCACGATTAAATCCGTTTGACCGAATGCCTCTTGCGTTGCTTTTTTGATATCAGCCATCGCTTTCACGCGATCAAAAACACCACCCGGCATTTTATGGCTATTCAAATAACCAGGAACCTCGGCCACCGCGTGATCTGCTGTTAAGAAAACTAAGACTTGATCTTTGCCATAATTTTTGTCCAAATACGTTAAGATTTCAGCGATATCTTGGTCTAAACGTAAATAGGTATCTTCTAATTCGATGGATTGAGGGCCAAAACTATGTCCTACATAGTCGGTAGACGAAAAGCTAACCGCCAAAAAGTCCGTGGTCCCATTCTTCCCTAATTTTTCTTCCGTCATTGCCTGAATGGCAAAATCTTTAGTTAATGTATTTCCATAAGGACTTGTGCGAATTAACTCCAATGGATTTCCGCCTTGTAAGGTGTGCGGAAAAACAGGTGCAGTTTCACCCGCCATTTTAGATTCATAGGGTGAATCGTCTGGTCCACTTTGTGTATAGGTTTGAATGGGGTATAAGGTGTTCCAACCAGCCTTGGTGAATTTTTGGGGACGTTGCTCCGCATTAAATGCTTGCACCCATTTGGGTAAGGATTGCATGTAAAAGCTTGAAGTTATCCAACGGCCTTCTTTTGAGTCGTACCAATAAGCTCCATCTGCCGCGTGGCCACCTGGAAGGATAGCGCCGCGATCTTTTAATGCGATGGCAATGGTTTTAGACTTGAAGTTTTGGGATAATTTCAATTGATCTGTGATGGTACTTGTCCAAAGGTTTTTCGGTGACATAAACCCCGTTTTCCCTGTTGTTCCGACCGTACTCACGGTGCTATCATCCGTGCAATATACTTTTTTGCCTGATGCGACATCCGTCCATTCATTTCCCACGATGCCATGTACTGCAGGAACCGTGCCGGTATAAACACTCGCGTGACCCGCTGCGGTAACGGTAGGGGCGTAGTTGTAATGATTGTCCTGGCAATTCATCCCTTCGCGCATCAGTCGCTTAAGGCCATTATTTGAATAACGATCTGCGTATTTGTATAAATAGTCGTAGCGCATTTGGTCGACAACAATGCCTACAACCAGCGCTGGTCGTGCGGATTCCGTTGTTTTCTTTTGGCCAAATGTCAATGAAACACTTGACAAGATTGTCAGAATAAGTAAGTTGATTTTTTTCATAGGTAGTTTGGAAATTCCGTAATTTGGCTTGTTGATGCGTTTTCTTTATCTATTTCAAATATTTGATGCGCTAACCCATTCGTTAGTACTATAAAGCGCGCTTCGTTTTTCTTTTGATATTGACTGATTTGTTGGAACGTCTGCGCCGTTAACGCTACGTGTGGCGCTTTGCATTCGATTAACATAAATACATTTCCCTGTTTATCGAACACTTGAATATCGGTTCTTCGTTGCAAGTGATCAATTTCATGTCCACGTTCGATTTGAATAATCGAAGCAGGATAATTCAGGTGCTTGGTTAAGTAATTTAAACAGTGCTGTCGGACCCATTCTTCCGGCGTAAGTGCCCGATATTTTTTAGCAATCGCATCATATATGAAAAGTTTTCCGTCCTTTTGCGTTAATTTATGTTCAAATTCAGGAAAGAGCAATTGCAGTTCGGCCGACGGGCGCATAGAAATAAGTCAATTAAAGAACTAATTTAAGTTATTTGTTGGGTTTTTTCATTACACGAGATCAAATTATGAAGACGAAAGAAGAGATTGTACAGAATTGGTTACCCCGATATACGGGAACGCCTATTGAGGCATTCGGCCAATATATTTTATTGACAAACTTTAAGAATTACGTGGATATGTTTGCCGCCAAATATGAGGTGGAGATCCTAGGCAATGATCGTCCTATGCAAACTGCTACGGCAAATAATATTACGATTATTAATTTTGGAATGGGTTCTCCAATGGCCGCAACGGTCATGGATATACTTTCTGCGATCAATCCGAAAGCTGTTTTGTTTTTAGGCAAATGTGGAGGTTTGAAGAAAAACCTCAGCTTAGGCGATTTAATTCTGCCCATTGCTGCGGTTCGAGGGGAAGGGACATCTGATGAATATATGCCAAAAGAGGTGCCAGCATTGCCTTCTTTCCGGTTGCAACGCGCTGTTTCGTCCATGATTAAAAAGCACGAATTGGACTATTGGACTGGGTTAGTCTATACGACCAATCGGCGTGTTTGGGAACATGACGAGGCGTTCAAAACCTATTTGTCGGAAATCCGAGCTATGGGAATTGACATGGAAACAGCGACCATCTTTACGGTAGGTTTTGTAAATAAAATCCCGCACGGAGCTTTATTGTTGGTTTCCGATAATCCCATGACGCCAGATGGAGTCAAGACCGAGGTCTCAGACAAAAAAGTTACGACGAATTTTGTGAATTCGCACTTGCAAATCGGGATTGATTCCTTGCTTGAACTTGCCAATTCAGGAGAATCCGTGAAACACTTGCGCTTTGATTAATTGCAATGGTCGCGGATTACTTGGTAGGCTTGATTGAATCCCAGTTCACCTGATTTGCTCAAATCCATGCAGCCAGTGGTATCGCCTAGGGCTAATTTGATGATGCCGCGCACGTAATAAGCTTCTGCGTATTTGGGATTTAATTTAATCGCATTGGAGCAATCTTGAATCGCATTGCGTTGGTCGCCCAAAGAAGATTTAGCGACGCCTCTGAAATAATATGCTTCCGCATAAATGGGATTTAGGGAAATAGCCCGATTGTAATCGTCCATGGCTTGTTTCGCATCGCCTGATTTTGCTTTCGCAACGCCCCGGTTAAAATATACTTCTGCTCTTTCCGATGAAAAAGGAATCATTTTAGATTTGTCGGGCACGCCATTGCGCAATTCGTCCAATAGTACTTTGGTCATTTTGGCATCGTAAAGAATTTTGGCATTTTCGTTATTTCCAACTTCTGCTGATTTTCCATAATCTTCTATAGCACCACGCTGATCTCCAAGTTTGGCTTTCACGAATGCCCGACCATAATAGGCCTCAACCTTCAATGGGTCCATTTCGATGGCTCTTGAAAAATCTTCCAAGGCGCCTTTTTCGCCATTTTCACCACGGAAATTCTCCAACTGTGTTTTGCAGAATGCGGCATTGTAATAGTCATCTGCATTGTCAGGACTTAACTTGATAGCCTCTGCATAATCTTTTAATGCCAACGCATATTCGGCTAATTGCATTTTGGCAAAAGCTCTGTTTGAAAAATAGCCTGCCCGTTTGGGGCTTAATTCTATCGCTTTGTCAAAGTCCTCAATACTGCCTTTAAAATCTAATAATTTTGATTTGGCCTCGCCACGAGCGGCTAAACCTGGTGCATATTCCGCATTTAATTCGAGTGATTTATTGAAGTCGGAAAGTCCCCCACGGAAATTCATCAATTTCATTTTGGAGACGCCGCGGCTGTAATATGCAGTAGCTTCTAAGGGATTTAAACGAATGGCTTCGTTGTAATCTTGAATGGCTACTTTGTGATTTTCTTGTTTGCTGTAGCTTTGTCCGCGGGCAATAAATGCTTCGAAATAGGTTGGTTTTAATTCAATCGCCTTGTCAAAATCTAAGATAGCTCCGCGAAAATCTTTGAGGTTGTATTTGGCGAAACCTCGGTTGTAAAATGCGATTGGGTTTGGATTTGCGGTGTTTTTTTCAATTTCTAAGCTGAAATTACGTAAGGCGTCTGCGTAGTTTCCCGTTTTGTTTTGGGTAAGACCTAATTCTAAATAGTCAACGGTCTCTTGGGCGAAAATAGCCGTTTGAAGGGATACGAGACAAACCAATGTCAGTAGAAATTTGATTTTCATAAATGTTATTTTTTGCAAAAATAAGGGAAATCAGCGGCTCAAGAAAACTTGAGTGAAACCAAAAACTAAAATAAGTAGCAAGGTGCGCAGCGCAGTTTTCTTTAAATAGGGGTCTATTTCAGCCGGTGTCATTTTTTCGTTGAGTTCGCGGATCATCAATAGGATGGGATAATAGCCTAACAATAAGACTAAATTCTGATTTTTATGCACTGGTAATGACTGAAATAGGGGATATATGGTAAAACATAGAACGCCCACGATTAAAAGTGCTTTTTGATAATAAAAACCGAATGTCTTTCCAATGCGAACTGGAATGGAATTTTTCCTTGATTTTCGGTCATTTTCCAAGTCGCGTAAATTGTTTAGATTAAGTACGGCAACGGATAAAAGCCCGCAACCGCTTGCCGGTAATAAAGTGGCGGGTGTCCAAACTTGAGTTTGTAGAAA
>CANHKE010000054.1 GCA_947461155.1 Cytophagaceae bacterium
TCTGAAATTTATTCAGCCGATGGTGTCTTATTAGGCAAGTATTTTGCTGAAAACCGCACCCCCATTCGGGATTATAATCTGATTTCACCTTATTTGGTTAAAGCTTTGGTGGCTACGGAAGATGCTCGTTTTTATGAGCATACAGGCATTGATTTTCAAGCTTGGGCTGGTGTAGTTGTAGGTATTGTTAAGGGGGGTGATCGCGGAGGTGGAAGTACCATTTCACAGCAATTGGCCAAGAACTTGTTTAAAACACGAACGAAAAAGAGCTTTACAAAAACAGGCCTATTGGGTTATATTCCTGGTTTGAATAAATTGATTTACAAGAGTAAAGAATGGGTTACCGCCATTAAGCTTGAGCGATTTTATACCAAGGATGAAATTGTGCTTTGGTACTTAAATACGGTGGATTATGGGAATAATGCTTATGGTATTAAGGTGGCAGCTAAAACGTATTTTAATACGTCGGCCGACAGCCTTAATATTCAAGAAGCAGCCATTTTAATCGGGCTTCAGAAAGCTACAAGTACCTATAATCCAAAGCGTTACGATGGCAAACCTTTGGCAGAAAATAAGGCATGGAAGCGCAGAAATGTCGTGCTCGCGCAAATGGTTAAGGCTGGGTATTTGAAAAAGGCGGAATATGATTCATTAGCGCCATTGCCTATTGTCTTGCATGAAAATGAGGAATCGCCTTACGATGGCACGGGTAATTATTTCAAAGTAGCTGTTGCGAAATACATTCAAGACTGGGCAAAAGCGAATGAGATGGAGATTGATTTGTATCGGGATGGTTTAAAAATTACGACAACGATTGATTCCCGTCTTCAAATACATGCCGAAGAGGCTGTTGAAGAAGGCATGCGTTCCACACAAAAATCGTTTGATAATCACTGGACAGGTCAAAATCCCTGGGTAGATGAATCGGGCAAAGAGATTCCTGGCTTTATCGATTCGGTAGCCAAGCGGACGGAATATTACAAAGCGCTGGTGCGAAAATATCCGAATAAACCAGATTCCGTTTTATACCAAATGAAAAACGTGAAGCGCAAAATGTGGGTTTATTCGCGAAATACGTTGGGCGAAGAGCAACAAACCATGAGTGCCTACGATTCTATTCAATATTATAAACGCTTTTTGCAAGCGGGTATGATGACGTTGGATCCCTACACGGGCCACATCAAAGCTTGGGTCGGCGGACTTGATTTTAAATACTTTAAGTATGATCACGTGAAGCAAAGTAAGCGCCAAGCAGGATCTACGTTTAAGCCTTTTGTTTACACAGCGGCGATCGACGGTCCACGTGATTTATCCCCATGTTTTGCTGTAGAAGACGCGCCCTATTCCTTGGAAATCGAGGAAAATGGAGAGAAGAAAATATGGAGTCCACACAATGCAGATGGGACGTTTTCATATAGTTTAATGCCGCTGAAACGAGCCTTGGCGAAGTCGGTGAATACGGTGACTGCCCGACTGACCAATGAGATTGTTGGCCCCGATACTGTTATGTATTATGCCCAAAAAATGGGGATAAAAAGCCCACTGAAACCGGTGGCATCGATTGGTTTAGGTTCGTTTGATGTGTCATTATATGAAATGATTGGGGCGTATTCGGCCTTTGTGAATGAAGGCATTCATGTGGAACCTATGTTGGTTACTGAGATTAAAGATCAAAATGGAAAGCTCATCCAAACGTTTGAATCTACAGCGACGCGGGTAATTAAGAAAGAATCCGCGCAGTTGGTTCGCTCCATGCTAGAAGGTGTAATCCATGAAGGCGGAACCGCTAGTTCGTTACTTTGGGGTGATGGTTCCGCTTTATTACCGGAAGGAAATAATCGCTATGCGCATAATTTTGCGGGGAAAACGGGTACGACTTCAAATCACTCCGACGGCTGGTTCATCGGTATGACCCAAAATCTAATATCCGGTGTCTGGGTTGGTGGAGATGATCGCTCGATTCACTTTCGCTCGGGTGCGCTGGGTGAGGGGTCAAAAACGGCCATGCCGATTTATAAACGATTTATGTTGAAGGTGGTGAAAGATCCTGCTTTAGCCATGTATAAACCTGCGCCTTTTGATAAACTAGATAAGCGGGTGGTGAAGAAAGATTTCGATTGCGGAAATGGGGTAAGCACATTGCCAGATTCGTTGCAAGTTTCAGATGCTGAATTGGATTCCATGAATGCATTGATGGAAAATCCGGCTGAACTATCCGATTCGATTAGTCAGAGTCCCAATTAGTATGAATAAGGAAATTATAGAAGCCTATTTTCGCGATCTGCAAGATCGTATCTGCCAAGGAATCGCTGATGCAGATGGAACGGGTACTTTTCAGGAAGATCTTTGGACCCGGCCAGAAGGGGGTGGTGGACGTACGCGTCTAATTCAAAACGGTACGATTTTGGAAAAGGCTGGGGTTAATTTTTCGGCTGTTTCAGGCCCGCTACATCCGAAAATGGTCACAAGTTTGAATGTTACTGAGGAGGTTGAATTTTTCGCCACTGGCGTTTCGATTGTGATGCACCCCTTCAATCCGTGGGTACCTATTATCCACATGAATGTGCGTTATTTCGAGTTGAGCAATGGGCAAAGTTGGTTCGGAGGCGGAATTGATTTAACACCGCATATCATTATTCCGGAGCAGGCGAAGTGGTTTCACCAACAAGTTAAAGCGGCTTGTGATGGGTTTGGAGATGGTATTTATGCTAAATACAAAGCTTGGGCGGATGATTATTTCTTTAATACACACCGCAATGAAACACGCGGGATAGGTGGTATTTTCTTTGATTATTTGAAAGAGGATAAGCAAAAGACCTTTGACTTTGTGAAGTCGGTGGGTGAATCTTTTGTACCTATTTATAGTCACCTGATGCATGCGAATGCGGATAAAACGGTGAACGATCAAGAACGCGATTTTCAGTTGTTGCGTCGGGGTCGTTATGTTGAATTCAATCTAGTTCATGACCGTGGGACGAAATTTGGTTTGGAGACGAATGGTCGGACGGAATCGATCTTAATGAGTTTGCCGCCTTTGGCATCGTGGGAATATATGTATGAGGCGAAGGGATATCCGGCGGGCCAACAAACCTTGGATTTGCTGAAAAAAGGAATTGACTGGGTATAAAAAAAGGTGAGCATGTGGTGCTCACCTTTTTAGTTTTATTTGCTTGCTTCCCAAACGACGTCAAGACCTTTGGGTGTCATTAACAAAATGCGGGTGGGTGCGGGTAAAAGCACTAATCGGGTTGCGGCTACGGGATCTTCGATCCATTCGACTTCAACGCCTTCTTTCTTTCCTATTTCAATCTCACCGTCAGCAGTTTCCACAAATTTCTTTGCTAAATACGCCGTAGGTAATAAAACGTCTGATTCAGGGCAATGTTTGATATGTACTTTCTCTAAGATTTCTTCGAGTTCGTCTCCATATTTTTCATTGAAATCATCTTCCAAATCGTGGAGTAATTCTTCTACATCATCATAGGTGTCATCAGAATAACTCAATTTGCTTAATTTCAAGCGTTGTTCTAAAATGGCAATCATCGCCTCGTCAATCGTATTCATTCAATTCAATGTTTAAAATGATGTCGTAAATTTAGGCAAAAGGATTTGTTCTTTTGGTATGTGGATTGGAATAAATGTGCCCTTTTTGAATCGATAGGCCACAATCAAAATTATTCGTATACAGTTTACCCGTACCTAAACCTTGCGGAAGCAGATTGTTGAATTCCCCTGTAAATTGCGCTACGGCTTGTAAACCGATGTTTGATTCCAAAGCTGAGGTGATCCACCACTGAATTCCCCTGTTTTCTGCTGCTTGAATCCAAGCTTGACTGGCTGCAAATCCACCTAATAAACTTGGTTTTAAAATAATATAAGGCGCCTGAATGCTTTCTAAAAGGGCCATCGGTTCGCGTGCTTGAATTAATTCTTCATCCAAAGCAATTGGCAAAATGTGTAATTGGCACAATTTCCGCATCGCATCCCACTGGCCAGCCCGTATGGGTTGTTCGATGGAATGAATATCCAAATTAGCTAGTCTTTCTAGTTTGGTTGGCGCTTCTTTGGGCGAAAAGGCGCCGTTGGCATCCACACGAATTGTTAATTCCGCGGATGGGAAATTGCTTCTGATTTCCGATATAATATTTATTTCTTGTTCAAAGTCTATGGCGCCGATTTTTAGTTTGAGGCAGGAATAGCCTTCGGCCAACTTATCTGCGATTTGTTGCCGCATAAATTCAGGGCTTCCCATCCAAATCAATCCATTGATGGGTAGACTTGCTTCTCCACGGGAAAATGCATTGTCAAAATAAATGCCATTTTTTTCGTGAAAATAGTCGAGTAAGGCCATTTCAAGCGCTGCTCGTAATGAGGGTTGTTCAAAAGGAATAGCTTGGACAAATGTGTCTATTTCTTCCGCATATTCCGGTAGATGTTTGATGTTGGCAATGGCCTTTTGGAATGCGGGCAGGCAATCCTCCTCAAATTCAGGACTTAAACCGCGTAAGGGACCTGCTTCACCAATACCTATTTTCCCTTGATGGGCGATTTGAATAAAATAACTTGTTTTTTCGGTCAGCACGCCCCGCGATGTACCTGCTTCGAAATGAAAATGTAGGGGATGGGCGAGCAATTGAATCATATTGCAATTTATTATTTTTGTTCCATTTTTGCCCCTCCTTGGATTATTTATTAGCTTTAAGCTTATGTTCAAAAAGAGTCTATTGCGTTTGCTGGCTAGTATTTTTGGGGCGATTACGCGCTTACGGAATACCTGTTACGACGCAGGTATTTTTTCTACTACTCGATTCGATAGCCCATTCACGCTTGTGGTGGGTAATTTATCCGTTGGTGGCACAGGGAAAAGTCCTTTCGTCCATTACTTGGCGTCACATTGGAAATTTGCGGGGAAGCTTGGTTTGTTGAGCCGCGGATATGGACGCAAAACCAAAGGCTTTCGCTGGGTTATGCCCGATTCTACGGCAAGCGAGGTAGGGGATGAGCCGCTGGCATACAAGAAGCAATTGGTGGATTTACCGGTGGCTGTTTGTGAAAATCGGGTTCGTGGAATTGAAAAAATGCTTGATTTTCAAACGGTTATATTGGATGATGCGTTTCAGCATCGCGCTTTGCAAGGCGATTTGAATATTGTTTGTACGACTTTTGCGAAACCATTTTTTACGGATCAATTAATGCCTTTGGGGCGCTTACGGGAATCGATTGATGGCTTAAAGCGTGCGCAGGCAATCCTCGTGAATCGATGTCCGGGTATATTGACTGAAGCACAAAAAGAACCTTTCAAGCAATACCATTTGCCTGTATTCTTTACGCAGGTTGTTTACGGGGTACCGGTTGGAAAACATGATCAAAACATTACACATTGGCATCTTTTTGCCGGAATTGCGGATCCATGGCCATTCTTTAAAGAGGCAAAAAAATTAGGTGAAATCGTCGATCAAGATACCTATGCAGATCATTATGTATTCACCGAAGCGGATTATCAATATTGGGAAAAATTGGCTTCCGAATTAAGCGATGTGACTGGAATCCTCACGACGCACAAGGATTTTGTGCGGATGGAGGAGCATATTGATAAGTATCCTAATTTGAAATCACGGTTATATTATTTACCCATGCAGATGGAATTCATCGATCAGGAAACTGATTTTTGGGATTGGTTAGCCACTCAGATTCCGCTTACTCTTAAAAAATAGCTACCTTTACGGCGTGAAAATTCGGTTCCTTGTTTTTCTTTTTGGACTCATTGCCTTTCAAAGTCTAGGTCAGTTTCCTGCGACAAATCCCATGGGCAATGGGACGGTCAATGCAAACGGGGGATTCCCGGCGGCTAATTCGAACACGACCCAAACGCAAGGTCCCCCAAAAACAGGGCGTGCAGCTTTGGATGATTCCACCAAACAAGTTTATGGACCTCAGTCGACTCATTATTTTTTAGAGCAAGACATGTTGGATAGTCGGGTCGTGCAGCGACGAATCGACACGACCTTACATCTATTTCAGCGCTATTTATTTCAGGAACGAAGTAGATTTTTGCGCACGAATCTGGGTTCAGATGGTACCGCTTCACGCGCATTGTTTATGCCAATTACGCCTAGTTTGGGTACTCAGTTGGGTTATGATGTCTATTCAAGCTATGCGTTTTCGGCGGATAAAATCCGCTATTACAATACGAAATCACCTTTTTCCGATGTGGAATTTAATGATGGAGCTGGTGGTCAAACGCGCTTAAACTTTTCCTTTGCTCGGAATGTGGATTCGCTTTGGAATGTGGGGGTGGAGTTGCAGCGCTTAGTTGCCGATAAGGTTTTGTCGGACGATGCTTTTAAAGCGCGAAACATCAATTTAACTGGGCAATGGGGTTTGGTACTGCACACGAATTATCGTTCCCGTTCGGATCGCTATCGCATTTTAGCTCATATTAATTATTACGATCATGGAACGAATGATCAAGGTGGTATCCTCTTGGTGAATGACCTGACGCCGCTCACGGCGTTAAAATACACTGATAATACGGCTTTGCTAACTTCTGCTAAAACGCAGACCAACGATAAGTTCTTTAAATACCATGTATATCAGGAGTTTATTGGCTTTAAAGGCTTGCAGTTGTTTCAGCGATTGGATGCGGAAAGCCGACAAGTTAAATTTAGGGATTTAGATTTTTCAACTAATTTATCAAAGGGTTTTTACCCAAGAACCTACATTAATTACATACAAGCTCCGGATTCGGATTCGTTGTACAATGAAAATAATTGGCAGGCGTACAGTCACCAAACAGGTCTGAAAGGGGTATTTCGGCAGTTTACCTACCGTGCGCACCTTCGCCAGCGCTATTGGTCAGTGAAAAATCCGTTGACCGATGTGACAAAAAGTCGGCTTGAGAATTATGTGGGCCTTTGGTTACATCAAAACTTCACGGAAACCATTGATTTTACTGCGGAAGGCGAATATTTAATTGGTTCCGATTACTTGCTCAAGGCTAAATTTGAATCACCTTGGTTTTATGCGCAGGTGCAACGCACGTCTACAAGCCCGAGCGTCGCGCATAATTGGATGTACAATACTTCATACCGCTGGGATCAATCGTTCAATCAAATTTCATTTGATCAGCTGGAAGCTGGTTTGACGATCGGTAATGCCAACATGTACTTGAAGCCTTCGGTGACTATTCAGCGAATCGGGAATTGGATCTATTTTGATAGTTTAGCTACGGTGAAACAAGAAAAACGTGGGGTAGGCGTGTTTCGTACACAAATCGAATGGGGCGGAACAAAGGGTAAAATCGAATGGAATACGCAAGTAGTGGCCAATACGCTGACGGGCCCAGATGTGATTCGTATGCCGAATTTGGCGGCCAACGCAAATTTAGCCGTGAATCTTCAATACAAGAAATTGCTTTTCGTGCAGGTGGGATTAGATGCGCATTATGTTTCGGCATATTTTGGCGATGCCTATCAACCAGCCATTCAGCAATTTCATTTGCAAGATCAGGTCAAATTACCTGCTTTTATTCAGCTGGATCCGTACCTAAGTTTACGCATTAATCGGGTACGTTTATTTTTTAAATATGCA
>CANHKE010000055.1 GCA_947461155.1 Cytophagaceae bacterium
CCGACGTTCGCCACCTTCTGCACGTGGCGCGCGCGGCGTGTACGGACGATCGCTAGATCCTTCACGGTTATATGGCCGACGTTCACCTTCTTCACGCGGTGCGCGCGGTGTGTACGGGCGGTCGCTAGATCCTTCTCTATTATATGGACGACGTTCGCCACCTTCTGCACGTGGTGCACGAGGCGTGTATGGACGGTCGCTTGATCCTTCCCGGTTATATGGCCGACGTTCACCTTCTTCACGCGGTGCGCGCGGTGTGTACGGACGGTCGCTTGATCCTTCGCGGTTATATGGCCGACGTTCGCCACCTTCTGCACGCGGTGCGCGCGGTGTATACGGACGATCGCTTGATCCTTCGCGGTTATACGGCCGACGTTCGCCACCTTCTGCACGTGGTGCGCGAGGCGTGTACGGACGGTCGCTTGAACCTTCTCGGGTAAATGGTTTACGTTCTCCTCTTGACTCGCTACGCGGGCCAGTTGAACTATCTCCAAAATTTCTTGATGATGATCTGGATGCAGATGCGTTACGCGGTGCATCTGAACGACGATTGTCGTCCTTTTGAATTCTTTTTCTCATAAAATATACAACATCACTGCTGGATTACGTAGGAATATATTTCCCTTACTAATTGATAATTTCTACAAAGGTACATGAAAATAATGAGCATAGCTTATTACATTTGAAAGTTCTTACATCCGCTATGCCTCAATTGAACCCAAAATTAGCCTGGCCACTTATATTTATCCTGATCCTTTCGATCGCATCAGGTTGCGGAATCCTACAGTCGGTCTCGCAAAAAGGCCAAAATTATTTTGAACGTGGGGAATATGATTTTGCGATTCAAACGCTCAAACCTTTAGCGGCAAAAAATGCACTAGATAAGCAATCTGCGTATATTATTGGCGAATCGTACCGACTCTCCAATCGAATTAGCAACGCACTACCCTACCTCGAAACTGCATTTCAAGCAGGCATCCCAGACGACTTATTGGCCTATCATATTGCCATGGCAGCTAAGTCAACTGGCGATTATGCCAAAGCCAAAACTTTTATTGAAAAATTTTTACTCTCTAAACCAAGTCGGCCAAATCAAATAAAAGCCGAAATGGAGTTAGAAAACTTGAGTAAAATACCCGAATTAATTAATCAAAAAAGTCTCGTACAGGTTTATCCAATCAAAGGAAATACCGCTCAGACGGAATTTGGGCCTGTTTTGCAAGGGACGAACCTGTTGTTTACCAGTTCCAGCAAACCGCTCATCTATAAAAATAATGGATTGCCATTTTTAGGTTTGGTGCAAGCCCCATTGAAATCGGATTTGGAAATTGGGACACCGGTGCTTTATAGCCAACAAATCTATTTGGAAAATGCCAATGACGGCACGCCTGCATTCACGCATGATGGCAAAAAAATGGTATTTGCACGCGGCAATACCGGCAAGAAAGATGCTTCCCCGGATGTCGACCTATTCATATCAACAAAAATGGGAGAGACCTGGTCAAACCCAGAACGACTAGCCATTTCCGATTCGGTGGCATGGGATGGTAGTCCATGTTTTTCAAGCGATGATCGTACGCTTTATTTTAGTTCAAACCGCAGAGGCGGTAAAGGTGGCCTCGATTTATATCGGGTGACGATTGATAATTCGGGCAGATTTGGTAGACCCATCAATATGGGCGCTACCATTAATACCCCTGGAGATGAGGTTTTCCCACAAGTGAGCGATGCAGGCAAATTATATTTCGCATCAGACGGGCACCCATCGATTGGCGGACTGGATTTATTTGTCGCGAGTCGGAACGAAAACGAAATTGTTGTCGAACACCTAGGTACACCCATCAACTCCATAGGAGATGATTTTGCGCTGTGTTTTGCCGACTCAACTTCAGGTTATTTTAGTTCGAATCGGCCTGGGGGAATGGGCGACGACGACATCTATTATTTTAAATCGCCACAAGCAGAAAATACCTGGTGGGGCATTGAAGCGCCACGTAAACCCGAACTAAGCCCTACGCTCAAAACGGTCGCATATCACCTAAAAACCCGAGTCGTAAATTTAGAAGGACAAGCCATCGCTGGTGCCCGTGTTAGTATCAAACGGGACAATGAAACAGCTCAGGTATTCAATTCGGACAAATTAGGGTATTTGCCCATTTTTGACTTGCTAGAAACGGACGAATTAACCTTCAAAGGCTCCAAAGAAAACTTCCTAACCGTGCGCAATGACTTCTCCATGCAGGGGCGAATCATTCCACCAGCAAAACTGGTGAAGGAACTAACCGATACAACATATACGTTTGAATTGGCGATGGACCAACCAGAAATTGGGCAAGAAATCTCTCAATTATATGGCATACACTCGATATATTATAATGTCAATAAATCAGATATCCGGCCAGATGCCGCTGAAGAATTAGATAAAGTGATCTACTTTTTGAATGATAACCCACAAATCAATTTGGAATTAGGAGCGCACACAGATGCTCGGTCCACGAAGGTGTACAATCAGAAATTATCGCAAGCCCGGGCGGAATCGGCGGTCAACTATATTTTGGCTAAAGGAATCAGCCCTACGCGTATCAAACCGAAAGGTTATGGCGAAAGCCAATTGCTCAATGGCTGCGTGGATGGTGTAGATTGCCCAGAGGAAATGCACCAACAAAACCGTCGGACGGAATTTAGAATTACCCAAATCAAAATTGATTAACATGGCTCAATACCTATTGCTGAACGCACAGATTGTCAATGAAGGAAAAATCATTTCGGGGGATCTTCGCATAAAAGATGGTCGGATCGACAAGATTGCTTCCCAAATTAGTGCTACTCCAGCTGATATCGTTTTGGATTTAACGGGAAAACATATTTTTCCGGGGATGATTGATGATCAAGTTCATTTTCGTGAACCCGGCTTGACACACAAAGCGACCATCGCGAGTGAAGCGCGCGCTGCCGTTGCTGGCGGCGTAACCTCGTTTATGGAAATGCCTAATACCGTACCGAATGCATTGACGCAAGAACTGCTATCAGATAAATACCACATAGCGCATGAAAATTCGCTGGCCAACTACTCCTTTTTCATGGGGGCATCCAATGATAATTTAGAGGAGGTATTAAAGACCAACAAAGATAATGTGTGCGGAATTAAAGTGTTTATGGGTTCGAGCACCGGAAATATGTTGGTGGATAACGCAAAAACACTGGAGGCATTATTCAGCAGTAGCGATATGCTGATTGCGACCCATTGCGAGGATGAAGCCACGGTGCGTGCCCGTTTGGAATTATTTAGAGCGAAATATCCGGAAGATGCGCCCTCATTTATTCACCCATTAATTCGAAATGAAGAGGCGTGTTATTTGTCATCTTCGATGGCGGTTGAACTAGCCAAAAAATCAAATACGCGTTTACATATTTTGCATATCAGTACGGCAGAGGAATTGGCTTTATTTGAAACAGGAAAAGCTGTTAAGGACAAACGCATTACCTCGGAGGCTTGTGTACATCATTTGTGGTTTGATGCTGCAGATTATGAAACATTAGGCGACCTAATTAAGTGCAACCCAGCTATTAAAGAGGCAAGACATCGCCAAGCGATTCGCGCTGCATTGCAATCCGGGGCAATCGATGTGATCGCGACAGACCATGCGCCACATACCTGGGAAGAAAAGCAGCAAGGATATTGGAAATCACCATCAGGCTTACCTTTGGTGCAGCATCCACTGTTGATGCTACTTGAAATGTCTACCGAAGGAGTTTTAAGTTTAGCGCAAATCGCAGAAAAGACAGCGCACAATTTAGCGGAATGCTTCCAAATAACAGATCGAGGGTATATTCGGGAAGGCTATTGGGCAGATTTAGCGATTGTGGATTTGCAAACTCCGCTTACGGTATCGAAGTCAAATTTAGAATATCAATGTGCCTGGTCGCCTTTGGAAGGCCACACATTTCCACATAGCATAAGCCACACATTTGTGTCAGGGCATCTAGCTTACCAAGCAGGCAAGTTTGACCTATCTAAAAAAGGGGAACGCTTATTATTTACGCGGTAAGATTATAAAATCTCGTCAAAAAAGACGCGCATGTAAAAGCCAAGTGATTGGTTGCGTAATTCTCCAGGCTCGGTCGAAATATTGATTAATCCGGTTTGGTACGTCAATCCAAAGGAAACAAAGTTTTGCGTCACAATACCGATGCCCAGCTTAACCCCCATGTCCAATCGGCGAATATCCCGCGAAAAACTCTCACCGGTCGTTGTCGAAGTTGCATAGAATCCCGAAGCCGATTGTGCCCGTTTTTCGTAGGTCGAATTATCCCATAAACCGATGCCTAAATAGGGTCCACCCCAGATGGAATAGCCGCTTCCGAATTCGGAAAGGCTGCCCAACTTAATCTCAAAATTTGGACTGACATCCAAATACTGTGTCGTGATATTGCGTTTTGTATAGGCTGAATCGGAAAAGATCGTTTTTCCACTAAAGCCGCGTTGCGACAACGTTAATTCTGGGCTGAAATTTACCCGAGATGTAATCGGATATTGAATACCTAAGCCTAATTCCAAAGATGGCTTGAAGTAATAAGATTCGTTTGAAACGCCGCTGCCAACAAATCGAGCAGATTTAGCTTCTAAGTGAAAAATCTTTTTGGGTTTGTACTTTTGGCCTGAAACTTGGCCAGCGAATACGAAAACGGCAACAATCAGTAGGGTAATTTGACGTAACATAAGGACACCTTTGGAAATAATCTTCAATTTTAACCCATATTTATGTAATCACCAACTAATTTTGATTAATGGGTACATTATATGCAAAATAAAGAAAGTGGACTTTTAGCTTTTTACGCACCAGATGGGATCGAAGCGGGACTTGATGAAGCGGGACGCGGGTGCCTGGCCGGGCCTGTTGTCGCTGCTGCAGTCATTCTACCCAAAGACTTTTACCACCCCTTATTGACAGATTCCAAAAAATTAACGGCAAAGCAGCGGGAAACCTTGGTGGAAGTCATCAAAACGAATGCGATTGATTACGCGATTGCGGAAGTGGATCATGCGAAAATTGATGAAATCAATATCTACAAAGCCAGTGTTTTGGCCATGCACCGAGCGGTAGATCGGTTGAAAATTCGACCAAATCATTTACTCGTGGACGGAAACCGTTTCATCGAATATCCATTTATTTCACACACATGCATGGTAAAAGGTGACTCAAAATTCTTTTCCATCGCGGCAGCTTCGATTTTAGCCAAAACGTATCGGGATCATTGGATGAAAGAAGCAGCTTTACAATTTCCAGGGTACGGTTGGGAACGAAATGCAGGCTATCCGACGATAGAACATCGAAAAGCGGTGCTGAGCCTTGGGCCAACGTCCATACATCGAAAAACCTTTCGTGTAGAAATAAAAGAAAAAGCCTAAATTGAAATTTATTTTATTCATCCCATGCATTCGAGGGCCTCGAAACTACGTGTTAGCTGGTTGACATTCACCTATTTACTAGTGGGATTTTCGTCCCTATTTGCCCAAAACAAATCCCTTTATCGGACTGATGATCAATTAGTTAAACGCCAAGCGAATGCCATTGCATTTAGTAAATTGCAGGATAGCATCTATACCAAAAACCAAACGAAAGCTAAGGTTAGCGGAATACGATTGGTGGAGGATTTAGGAGAAGGGCGAAAGCTGACGTTCCAACATTTCAATGAGGTGGGTGAGGCGATGTATCTAACCAATCACTCGAATCGGTTTGCCGGCCAAATGACTCGAACTGATCAGTTATACAAAGGAGGATTACTCGGATTGGCACTTACTGGTGGATCAGATACCCTGTCGGGAAGACTCGCCATTTGGGACGGGGGAGTTCCCTTAATCACGCACCAAGAATTCGGTGGGCGAATCACCTCACAAGAAAGTTCCATTGCATCCGATTCACATAGTACACACGTGGCGGGAACGTTAATTTCAGCAGGAATAAATACAACGGCGCGCGGGATGGCTTTTGGGGCCAACTTAAGAGCATGGGATTACAGCAACGACAACTCGGAAATAAGCGATGCGTCGATTCGCTACAATTTACTTATTAGTAATCACTCCTATGGATATCAAGCGGGATGGGTCTATGATGCGGTCAAATTAAAATGGCAATGGTGGGGAAATGATGCCATTAGCAGCTTCGAGGACTATAAATTTGGATTTTACGATAGCAATGCTCAGGCCTTAGACAAAATTGCATACAATGCCCCCATGTATCTGATCACGAAATCTGCAGGAAATAGCCGAAATCAAAATGGACCTGATGCAAACCAATATTATTTCCTAAAAAATACCAAAGATTCATCAATCATCACGCGTGCCAAAAACGACAGCTACGATATTATTTCGACGACAGGGACCGCAAAAAATATACTCACAGTAGGAGCAGCAGAGTTAAATACGCAAATTCCCATATACGGGTCTGAGGTTCAACTTAGTGATTTTACGAGCTGGGGACCTACCGACGATGGACGAATCAAACCGGATATCGTAGGCATTGGAACGGATATCCTATCCACCACAAATACAGGCAATACTGCCTATGCTACCCTGAGCGGGACCTCGATGGCGTCCCCTCAAGTTGCCGGATCTTTGTTATTGATTCAGCAATTATACAATCGTCTAAATAAAGGGGCATTTATGCGAGCTGCCTCGTTAAAAGGCTTAGCGATTCATACGGCCTTAGACATGGGTAACGCTGGACCAGACTATCAGAGTGGTTGGGGCTTGTTAAACGCAGAAAAAGCGGCGCAAGTCATTCAAAATAAAGATGGCTCGCACCGCATAAGCGAAGGGACACTTTCAAATGGTGCCAAACAAACCTTCCCACTTATTGCTTCTGGCAAAGGCGATTTGGAGGTCACCATTTCCTGGACGGATCCGGAAGGGAATGTACTAGGGACAACTGCCGAGAATTTGAATAATCGAAGCCCGCGCTTAGTGAATGACCTAGATATTCAAATCCAAAGTCCCCAAGACACCTTTTTACCCTATATTTTAGACCCCGAAAATCCAGCAAATCCGGCTAAAACAGGTAATAACATACGGGATAACGTCGAGAAAATTAAAATTCAAGGAGCCATTCCCGGCCAAACATACACCTTAATTCTAACGCACAAAGGAACGTTAAAATACGACAAACAAGATTTCAGTCTGATCATTTCCGGAATCGGCGGACCTAATTATTGCCCTTCCATTCCGACAAATCCAGGCAATGTCATCCTAAAATCAACTTTTGGTACCATTGAATTTAGCGCCACAAACAAAAGTGATTTTACACAAACGCGCATTCAAGCAGAACAAGGATCCCAACTGCCTTACATGATTGACTTTGCCAATGGCCAGCAAAAAGAGGTCATGCTTTTAGCCGACTGGAACCAAGATGGGGATTTCGATGATTTAGGCGAAACCATGAAAACCACACCCGCAAATTTAAGTATCCGCGATAATCTGACCATATCCCCTTTCGCAAAGGCGGGAAATTATTACCGTTTACGGCTGATTGCAAGTACAAACGGAACCCCAAGTACCTGCGGAAACTACGCCAGCGGTGACAC
>CANHKE010000056.1 GCA_947461155.1 Cytophagaceae bacterium
CAATGCAGCCAGATGCGTCGCAACATTCCGCTACGATCCGCTGGCGTGCGCCATTGCCTATTTTTTCTTTGTACCGAATGCGCCCAATAAACTGCTTATGCTCCATTTGATCCGTAATTTCGGCAATCGAATGGACAATCGTTCTGTCTTCGTACCGAAAAGGAAAATATTGAATTAAGTCGGCATACGTAAAAAGCCCCAGCTCCGTTTGTAACATAGTTAGCCGCGCAGGCGTCATCCCGCGTAGGTTAGCTAAATCTGTTTCGAAAAAATGGGCCAATGACATGAGGCAAAAATTTTGTGAATTTAGGTATATTTACAAAACCATTGATGCGAAATTGAAAATCGTTCGTGGGGATGACTCAATTTAATCTTATCTCATGCAGAAATTAATCTGGCTGTTCTGTTTAACTCTCCTTCCAGGTTTCGTTTTTGGGCAGCTTGAATCTTGTTATGTAGTCGCTGAGCCTAAGTTGATTACCTATGCAGATCAAACGAATCGATTAGTTCCCATCGTGGTGAATGGATCCGTGAATACAAACTCAATTTGGGTTTGGTCCCAAAGCGATGTGTTTGATACGAGCCCCGAGGCACCCAGTATATTTATTAAACAATCCGCGAATTCGTTTGAAGGCGTTTTGGATTTGGATGTCGTGAAGACTAAATATGGCTCATCGCTGTTTGATGAGCGATTTTATATTCATCAATATGTGGTGAATGCGGACGGCACCAAAATACATTGTCCTGTTCCACCTGACGGCGGTCTTCCGTCTGTCCGTATCAAAGTTTTCCCGCGCGTAAAAACCTACGAGGCAATTACCCCGAATGACGATGATTTAAATGACTATTTGGAAATTGAAAATTTGGATCAATATCTATTTGCCGAAGTCAAGATTTTTGATCGCTGGGGCCAGCTCATTCTTGAGCGTGTTGGCTTCGATTACTACGAAAAAATAGATAAGTCGAAAGCCAATAAGGCGGGTAATATGAAAGCGTTTAATGGCTATTTAAACGGAAAGACATTGCCAAGTGGCGTGTATATGTATTCCATTAAACCCGACGAAGACTATCCAGAAATCATCGGTTCTGTCACTGTCATCCGCTAACATGAAAAGTTTTTTAGACCAACAGATGCAATCCGAAGGCTTTGTCGTTAGCAAAGTCGAAGACCTATTGAACTGGGCTCGTGCCAGTTCATTATGGCCGATGAGCTTTGGTTTGGCATGTTGCGCGATTGAGATGATGCAGGCGTTTGCGTCCAATTACGATTTAGATCGTTTTGGCGTTTTCCCACGTCCTTCCCCTAGGCAATCGGACGTCATGATTGTAGCCGGTACGGTAACCTTCAAGATGGCGGATCGGATTCGCCGATTATACGAACAAATGCCCGAACCGCGCTATGTGATTTCCATGGGATCCTGTGCCAATTGCGGTGGTCCGTATTGGGAACATGGATATCACGTGGTCAAAGGCGTTGATCGAATTATTCCTGTGGATGTGTACGTCCCCGGCTGCCCGCCGCGGCCTGAAGCTTTGTTAGGCGGTGTACTGAAATTGCAAGAAAAAATTAACCAGGAAACCCTCGTGGTTCCGCAACGAATCCTAGATGCAATTAGCTGAAATTCCTGAGTTGATATACAAACATACCCAAGCCACATGCACTTGGGATGAGAAAAACGCCCAAATAACAGTGGGGGCGAATGACCTCGTGGCCATTTGTGACCTGTTGTGGCGCCATCCGGAAACCTATTTCGATTCCTTGTCGTGCGTAACAGCCATCGACTTAGGACCCGAACAAGGTCAAATTGAAGTGATCTACACCCTTTATTCCATTCCCAAACACATGACGATTCACCTGAAGGTTGTGGCGGATCGGGACCGGGCCGAGATTCCATCGCTGAGTTCGATTTGGAAAACGGCCGACTGGCATGAGCGGGAGGCATTTGATTTGGTGGGGGTGACTTTTGTGAACCATCCGAATTTGACGCGAATTTTGTTGCCTGCCGACTGGCAAGGGCATCCGCTTCGCAAGGATTATGTGGAGCAGGAACGCTACCACGGCATTCAGGTAAAATATTAATATGAAAATTGCAGGCTTCACATTCATTCGGAATGCCGTTCAAAACGATTATCCGATCGTGGAAGCCATCACGTCGATTCTGCCCATTTGTGATGAATTTGTGGTGGCGGTTGGGAAATCAGACGACGCAACTTTGGCATTAATCCAATCGATTCCTTCCGATAAAATTCGCATTATTGAAACGGTATGGGACGACCAGCAGCGGGAGGGTGGGCGCACATTTGCCTTAGAAACAGACAAAGCCTATCAAGCCATTTCGCCAGATACAGATTGGGCATTTTACATTCAAGGAGATGAATGTGTGCACGAAAAGGATTTGCCGGCGATTCGTGCCGCTATGGAAACCTATGCCACCAATCCGCATGTGGAAGGCTTACTTTTTCATTACAAACATTTTTACGGTTCCTATAATTATGAAGCCGTTTCTCGCCGCTGGTATCGGCGCGAAATTCGCGTCGTTAAATACAATGATGGCATTAATTCGTACAAAGACGCACAGGGTTTTCGCTTAAACGGCCGTAAAATCCAAGTTAAATTAATTCCGGCGACGATTTATCATTATGGCTGGGTCAAACCGCCGCAAGGGATGAGTAAAAAGGTGCGCAATTTTCAGCAATTCTACCATGACGATGCTTGGCTGGATGCCCATGTGCCCGAGAATTTCGACTTCGACTTCGGGAATGCGGAGCGATTGACGCACTTTGAAGGTTCACATCCCTCTGTTGCCCAAGCGCGCATAGCGCGGATGCAATGGCCTTTTCATTTTGACCCGGTGGCCTTGCGTAAGCGGATGAGTTTGCGTCGGCAATTGCTCCAGCAAATCGAAGATTGGACGGGCTGGCGCATCGGCGAATATTGTAACTATAAAATCATTTAAGTGAAGGTTCCTGTTTTTTTTGATGCCGAACGCTTGAAATACCCGAACACGGGGTTATATCATTTTTGCCTTCAATTAGGTCAGGCAATTGCCAAACGCTGCGCCGTAACTTTTTTTTCGTCGAGCGATGAAATACGTCCGCGAATATCGGTTCATTTTTGGCATAAATGGTGGCTCCGGCCTGCTGCTGGTCCTTACATCTGGCATGCGACACATCAGGATACAGAATACGTGCCAAACGGCGCTGGCGCTTCGATTGTATTGACGATTCAAGATTTAAATTACTTGCATGATGGCCGTAAATCGGAAGCAAAAAAACAGCGCTTCAAGGTGCAATTGCAAGCAAAAATAGACCGAGCTGATTATCTCGTGTTTATTTCAGCCTATACGCAGCGCGATGTACAAGCCCATTTTGATTTGGGGGATACGCCTCAGCAAGTCATTCCGAATGGGTGTAATTTATCGGAAATTCCAACGGATCTGCCGTATCCTGCCTTGGCTGCCGGTCGGCCGTATTTGTTTAGCATCGGTACGATTGCAGAGAAAAAGAATTTCCATGTGTTAGCGCACTTATTGGTGGGCAATGAGCGGCTTTTGATTTTGGCGGGTATCACGCAGCAAGCCCATTATCTAGAAAAAATCAAGCAAGAAGCGCAGGATTTGGGTGTGTTGGATCGGGTGATTTTTGCCGGTGCGGTATCTGAACAGGATAAAATGGCACTGTATGTGCATTGCGAAGCTTTTGTGTTTCCTTCGCTTGCAGAAGGATTTGGCTTGCCGGTCGTGGAGGCGATGCACCTCGGAAAGCCGGTGTTTTTATCTCCATTTACCTCATTGCCGGAAGTGGGTGGGCCAGAGGCCTATTATTTTACGGATTTTGATGGGGCTTCGATGCGGGATACGCTAGCTAAAGGCTTACACGATTATCAAGTAAATGATAAAAAACAAGCGATTCAAGCATGGTCCAAGCGTTTTGATTGGTCGGTGGCTGCAGCCAGCTACGTCGAGGTATACACCAAACTCGCCGAACGCATGTAAATGTGAAAATTGTCGTAATTTGCCTCAAATTTTGAAATAACTCCTTTGAAGACTTATTTACGTTTATTGTCTTACGCTAGTTCGATCCGAAAATATGTATTTCCATATTTCGGTTTCTCGTTGTTGGGCAGTCTTTTCGGGATTTTGAATTTCACCTTATTGATTCCCTTGTTGAACGTGTTGTTCAACCAAGCATCTGCAAATCAAGCGGCTTTATATCGAACCATGCCGGATTTCTCGGTTTCGCCGAGCTATTTTTCGTTTTTATTTAATCATTATTTTTATGGGGCTTTGGAGTCCTATGGCCGTTTGGGGGCCTTGCAATATGCATGTGGCGCGATTATCACATCCGTTTTGTTGGCCAATATCTTTCGTTATTTTTCCCAGCGTATATTAAAAACGGTGGAGGCGGATACGATCGCTTCGTTGCGCCAGGCGGTATTCGAACGCGCCATACGCATGGATTTGAGTTATTTCTCAGAACAGAAGAAGGGGAATTTGATGTCGCGTTTGACGACGGACGTGCAGGAGGTTGAAAACAGCATCGGTCGGGCATTTACGGCGACCTTCAAAGAGATTTTCACCTTGATTATGTTCTTTGTTTTCCTGGCAAGCATGTCGGTGAAATTAACCTTATTCTCCTTAATCATTTTGCCTTTATCCGGGGGTGTCATCGCGTTGATCACACGTCGCTTGCGCCGCGCCGCCGGTGAGGTGCAGCAGCATTTGAGTGGTATTATTAGTTTGTTGGATGAGACCTTTGGTGCGATGCGCGTCGTGAAAGCGTTTCGGGCGGAACCGGTGATGGATGCGAAATTCCAAGAAACGAATTTGCGGTATCGTCATTCTTTATTACGCATGGTCTTTCGTCAGGAACTGACTTCGCCCGTCTCGGAAAGTTTAGGGGTTTTGGTGGTGACGGGGATTTTGATGTATGGTGGAATTTTGGTGATTTCAGGTGATAATGAATTGAGTGCGTCTACATTTATCGCATTTATCGCTACATTTTCACAGGTTATGCGTCCGGCCAAAGTCATCGCAGATGCGTTTTCTGGTATTCAACGCGGGGTTGCTTCCGCGGACCGCATTATTGAAATATTAGATACGGAGTCCGAAATACAAGTCGAAGAGCCCGCCATCCCAGTGAAGGAATTTACCCAATCGATTCGTTTTGAGTCCGTCGGTTTTGCCTATGTTTCCGGCAGGCCCGTGTTAACAGATGTTTCATTTGACATTCCCAAAGGCCAAACCGTTGCCCTTGTAGGCGCTTCCGGCGGCGGTAAGTCAACACTTGCTGATTTACTCCCCCGTTTCTACGATGCTACTTCGGGCAAAATCACGGTGGACAACGTGCCTTTAAAGCAAATTCCATTAGCCGATTTACGTGCGTTGATGGGCATTGTGACTCAAGAATCCGTACTTTTTAATGATTCGATTTTCAATAACATTGCTTTTGGTACGGATGCGACGCTCGAGGAGGTACAAGCCGCGGCACAAATTGCAAATGCCCATGAGTTTGTCGTGGCCAGTCCGGATGGTTACGCCACGATGATCGGCGATCGAGGTTCTAAATTGTCGGGTGGACAACGCCAGCGGATATCCATTGCACGTGCGGTGTTGCGCAATCCGCCGATTTTGATTTTGGATGAGGCGACGAGTGCATTGGATAATGAGTCTGAAAAATTGGTTCAAGCTGCGCTAAGTAACCTAATGAAAAACCGAACGGTTTTGGTGATTGCGCATCGCTTGAGTACAATCCAACATGCCGATCAGATTTTGGTGGTAGATCAAGGTCAAATCGTAGAACGCGGCACCCACAAGGAGCTCATTTCCATCCCGGATGGGGCCTATGCGAAGCTGAGTCAATTGAAATAATTACCCTAATTTTTACTTGGTTGATTAGCATTTTCGTGAAGAAAAAGCTAATTTGCGCCCGTTTTTAACCCATATTGAAGTATATAATCATGTCAAATTCCTTATTAGCCCAACGCATTCAAGCCTTAGAAGAATCATCCACTTTGGGGATGACGAAAAAAGCGCGTGAATTAGCTGCGCAAGGTCATAAAGTAATTAGTTTATCCGTAGGCGAGCCCGATTTCAAAACACCTGCCCACATTTGTGAAGCAGCGAAAAAAGCAATCGATGATGGTTTTCACGGATATTCACCCGTAGCTGGTTATCCAGATTTGCGGATGGCAATCGCGAATAAATTAAAGCGCGACAATAACCTAGAATGGGGTTCTGAAAACATTGTCGTTTCTACTGGTGCCAAGCACTCGTTGGCAAATGCCATCGCAGCACTTATTAACCCAGGAGATGAAGTAATCATTTTCTCTCCATATTGGGTATCGTATTCGGAAATGGTGAAATTGGCCGAAGGAACGTCTGTGATTGTTCAAGGAGCTTTTGATAATAATTTTAAAGTTACGGCTGCGCAATTTGAAGCAGCGATTACACCAAAAACGAAAATGGTGATGTTCGCATCGCCGAATAACCCAACGGGTTCGGTATACACCGAATCTGAATTACGTGACATCGCGAATGTGGTGGCTCGTCACGAAAATATATTCGTGTTGGCGGATGAGATTTATGAGTACATCAACTTCACCCAAGGGGGTCACTTCTCAATCGGTTCTATTCCAGAAATTAAAGAGCGTGTAATTACCGTGAATGGCGTGGCGAAAGGCCATGCGATGACGGGCTGGCGTATCGGTTTCATCGCAGCGGCCAAATGGATCGCGGATGGAATTGAAAAATTACAAGGTCAGGTGACTTCAGGTACGAACTCCATTGCACAAAAAGCTGCCGTAGCAGCATTCAACGGCACATTGGATCATGCCTATGAAATGAAAGCAGCGTATGACCGCCGCCGTAAATTGGTGGTAGGTAAATTGCGTGAAATTCCAGGTTTTAAAGTGAACATGCCAGAAGGCGCATTTTATGCCTTCCCTGATATTTCATATTATTTTGGAAAATCAGACGGAACGACGACAATCAATGATTCAGACGATTTCTGCACGTGGTTGTTGAACGAGTCTTTTGTCGCTACCGTAGCCGGTTCAGGTTTCGGAGCTCCGGATTGCATGCGTATTTCGACTGCTGCAGCAGATGAGCAATTGGAAGAAGCGTGTGAGCGCATTAAAACGGCCGTTGCCAAATTGAAATAATTCATTTTTGTATAACACATATTGCGAAGTCAGGGCTTTTGTCCCTGACTTTTCTTTTTATATTTACCGCATGGAATTAATTTCAGTTCTCATTTTTATCCTCGGGTACTTCGCCATTGCGTTTGAGCATCCGTTGAAAATCAACAAAACAGCATCAGCTTTAGTAACAGGTGTAATGGTTTGGGTGGTGTTTGCTTTAGTCAAAGGGCCCGATTCCTTGGAATCCTTAAGTCATCATTTAGGCTCCACATCTGAAATTTTGTTTTTCTTACTCGGTGCGATGACCTTGGTTGAGCTCGTGGATGCCCATCATGGATTTCATTTTGTCAGTAAACTGATCAAAACGAATCAAGCGGCTAAATTGATGTGGATTGTGGGTTTGATTACGTTCTTTCTATC
>CANHKE010000057.1 GCA_947461155.1 Cytophagaceae bacterium
AGAGTGGTGACTGATTTAGGCATTTTTGATATTGTGCCTGAAGGTGGGTTTAAATTGATTCAATCTGCCCCAGGTGTTTCGGTTGAGCAAATTCGTGCGGCTACCGAAGGTAAATTAATCACCTAGTCGTGTCAAAAAAATGTTCCACTTGTCTAATTTTTACAAGATAATTTTGGTTCATCAAAATAAAATAGTAAAATTCGAAGAATTAATTAGATAACATTAGCTTAATGTTTATGTAATCTAATCAACATTATACCAATATACTTTTGCCTCTTTACCAACTTAAACAATCCATTTATGAGACTACTCGTACGCACTCGTGCGCATGAGCTGATGATGCAAAGCCGCCATGCGGTTTTCCTATTAGCTAGCGCCATTCTGTTACTTTGCATGCAGACCAATTCGGTTTACGCGCAAGGTTTAAAAGTATCCGGAAAAATTACGGATGAAAGTTCGAAGGAAGCCCTAGCAGGTGCCTCGATCTCCATCAAAGGTTCTACAAAAGGAACTACAGCTGATGCTTCTGGACAATATGTTATCGCTGTTTCATCTGAAAGTGCTGTACTCGAATTTAAATTCGTTGGCTATGCCTCGAAAACGGTAACCGTAGGAACTCAATCAACCATCAACGTTTCTTTGGCGCCTAATGCGGCCGACTTAGAACAAGTTGTCGTGGTAGGTTACGGTACACAAAAGAAAACAGACGTTACGGGTTCCGTGAAGTCGGTGGCTAGTGCGGCGTTTAACAAAGGTATCATCAACTCCCCTGAGCAATTATTGCAAGGTAAAGTTGCCGGTGTCAATGTGACTTCAGCAACGGGTGAGCCGGGTGGATCTCAAGGAATCACAATTCGTGGTCCTGGAGGTATTCGTTCTGGATCTACTCCTTTATTTGTTATTGACGGTTTGGCCTTAGATAACTCGACAACGGGCGGTGGTAATCCATTGAACTTCATTAACCCTCAAGATATCGAAACCATTGACGTGTTGAAAGATGCTTCAGCCACAGCGATCTACGGTTCACGTGGTGCGAATGGGGTTATCTTGGTTACAACCAAAAAAGGAAAAGCGGGTACTTCTAAAATCGAATTTTCTACGTCAGTAGGCGTAAGTTCCATTGCTCGCGCATTACCCGTTTTATCAGCTAGCGAATTCCGTAAGCAGGTAGTTGCGAATAGCGGTACTTTAGAAGACTTTAATGGTAATACGGATTGGCAAAAAGAAATTACCCGCCAGGCGATGACTAAAAACTACAACCTAAGCTTAGGTGGTGGTGCCAATAAATTGACTTATTACGCTGCTTTCGGGGCACAAATGCAACAAGGTATTTTGAAAAACAATCAATTGGATCGCTTGACAGGTCGTATGAATGTCAATCAAAAATTCTGGGATGATCGCTTGAATTTAGATGCTAATTTAAGCTTCTCGAACACGGTGAATGAGCGTCCAGCGATTGAAAGTTTATTGGGTACCGCACTATCGAATAACCCAACACTTCCAACCTATGCTGCGGATGGAAAGACTCCAGCAACATTTGTCAGTCAATCCAACCCATTGACAACCTTGCAATTGTTTAAGGATATCAACACCACGAATCGTTTTATCGCCAATATTTCACCATCTGTGAAATTGACGAAAGGTTTGGTTTATCGAATGAACTTTGGATATGACAACTCAACTTCGGTACGCGATGTGCAGACTTTAGCCAGTAATGTTCCTAAAGTAGATGGTCGTTTAGATACGTATAATACAAGTAATTTGAATAATTTGATTGAAAACTATTTGACCTATAACCTTGATTTAGGTGATCATAGTTTTGCCGCTTTAGTCGGTCATTCGTATCAAAAAATTCAATACCAATGGCGTACGTTTAGTATCAATAAATTCCCAATCGTGCCTACGGAGCCAATCTACAATCCAGGTATCGGTCAGGAATTAACATTGGCCACGAACAAGCCAGCAGGTTCGGCCTTTATCAATGAATTGCAATCGTTCTACACTCGTTTGAACTACCAATATCAAGATAAATATTTAGCAACTGCGACGGTTCGTGCTGATGGTTCGTCTAAATTTGGTGCGAACAATCGCTACGGTATTTTCCCTTCATTCTCATTAGGATGGCGGATTTCAGAAGAGCCTTTCTTGAAAAACTCGTCTGTTAGCAATTTGAAATTGCGTGGCGGTTGGGGACAAACAGGTAACCAAGAAATTCCACCGAAAATTACGCAGCCTTTATTTACAGCGACAGTTGGTTCGTCGACTTCATATCCGTTGGATGCAACAGCAAGTTTCCCTGCAGGTATCACGTATTCACGTTTAGCGAATCCAGATATTCAATGGGAAGTTTCGACGCAGATGAACCTAGGTTTGGATTTTGCCTTCTTGAATGGTGCCTTATCCGGTTCGATCGATGCGTTTAATAAGGTGTCTACGAATATGTTGTTAGAAGTTATTCCAGCGGATCCAGTTCAGCCGGCAAGTTCAGTTTGGACAAATGTGGCCAACATGGAAATCGTGAATAGTGGTGTAGAGATGGATTTGGATTATAAATTCGAAACGAAATCAGGCATCAAATTCAATGTGGGTGGTAACTTAACGTTGATCAATAATGAAGTAAAAGGTTCTCCTTACTCGGTAATTCCTTCCGGTTCAGCTTCTGGATCTGGTTTGACATCAGCGACAATCAATGGATATATCAACGGCCAGCCGATTGGTACCTTCTTCTTGAAAGAATTCATCGGGTTTGATGACAAGGGGATGAGTAAGTACAAAGATCAAGATGGTGATGGAATCATCACAGATAAAGACCGTATAGCGGCGGGTACAGCGTTGCCTACGACGCAGTACAACTTCTTCGGTAATGCTTCTTACAAAGGATTTGATCTTTCGTTACAATTCAACGGTGTGTCAGGAAACAAAATCTATGACAATACAGCGAATGCTTCTTTCTACAAATTGAAGATTGCGAAAAACACGAACGTTACGCCAGCTGCTTTTGCTGATTCAAAAGAATCCATCAACAATGCCGCGCCAATCTCGACGCGTTATTTGAAAGATGCAGCTTTCCTTCGCTTGAACAACTTGACGTTGGGATATCAATTGCCAACTGCCAAAATGGGCATTAGCAAGTTTATCTCAAGCGCACGTTTATCGGTAACAGGCCAAAACCTTTGGGTGAAAACGAAATACGATGGATATGATCCAGAAGTAAACAAGGATAACTCAATTAATGGTGTCCTGTCTTACGGTATTGATTACCTAAGCTATCCAAAAGCGAAATCTGTGATTGTTGGTTTAAATCTTACATTCTAATTTGAATACCTACATAGAAATGAAAAAGTTAAGAAAAATAGCCATGTTAATGGTAGGGATGACAGCCTTAGTGGGTTGCTCCGATTTGAATGAAAAGGTACTCGATGAGTACAATGCAGCTGGCTTGACGGACAAGCAAGCAGCTGATGGAATGATTGCGCCGGTGTATGCGGTGTTGCCTACGATATTCCAACATACTACTTTGTTTGCCTTGCAAGAGATCTCAACGGATGAGGCTATTTTACCATACCGTGGTGGTACGGATTGGGGTGATAATGGCATTTATTTATCATTGCACAAGCATGAAACAACAAGTACGGATCCCAACGTAAAAAACACATGGAATGCAGTGCTTGCGGGTATTTCACGTTCGGTAACGGCGATTAATTCCTTGAAATTAAACAACGATCCGAATTCGAAAGTTTACATCGCTGAAGCGCGCGGTATGCGTGCGTATTACAACATGGTGATGTTGGATTTGTTCGGTTTGGCATTCTCTAAAGAGGATTTGAGCGAAGTAACGACAATCCTACGTGGCGAGGCGGCTATTGCCTACATCAAAAGTGAATTATTAGCTGTTGAGCCCGTTTTATTGACTTCAGTTGGCCCAGGTCGTTTGACCAAAGGCGGAGCTTGGGGTTTATTGGCACGTTTGCATCTAAATGCGGCTGTTTGGCGTGATCCGTATGGAACGGCGACACACAAAGCAGAGGATATGGACAAAGTGCTTGAGTACACAGATAAGATCATCAACTCAGGTCAATATGCGTTATCGGCTGATTACTGGGATATCTTTGGTAATGCGAATCACACAAATAAAGAATTGGTATTTGCCATCGATCAACGTGCTGAATTGAATGGACATAACCGGATGTCGTATTTCTCTTTAGCGAATGATCAACGTCCATTGCCGGCTTATCCAGCTGCAAATGGTACGGATGGTCCGGCGATTACGCCTACGTTCTATCAATCTTGGGTTTCGGCTTATGGATCGGTTGATCCGGCAGATGCGGATCCTCGCTTCACGAAGCAAAATGTAAAGAAAGAAGATAACCAATGCGTGGATCCTGCGACGTATAAAATTGACCGTGGTATTTTACGTGGCCAACAATACGGCTTGATTTACAAGAGTGGCGCATTTGTGAAATGTGCGGATGGTAAATCTTTGCAGGTGGGTAAAATTGTCAACACGCGTGGAAAAGGAAATCCAATGGTTCTTCACACAGAGCAGGTTGATTTTACAACAGCGGGTAGCGATTATAGCTCGGGATATCGGGTTGAAAAATACGAATTCTCTGACAAGTCTTCTTCAGGCCGTAACTTCGGTGAGGCGGATTTAGTGATTGTTCGTTTAGCGGATGTGTATTTGATGCGTGCAGAAGCCAAATTACGTAAGTCAAATGATGCTGCAGGTGCTTTAGCTGATGTGAATAAAGTTCGTCAGTCTCGTACAGCAAATTCGCCAGCGTCGGCACTAGCTAGCATCAACTTAGACTTATTATTACGTGAGCGTGGTTTCGAATTCTATTGGGAATTGCAACGCCGCACGGATTTAATTCGTTTCGGAAAGTATGAAGATGCTTGGACGGAAAAAACAAATACGAATAAAAACATGCGAGTTTTCCCAATCCCACAAACGGCGATTGATGGAGCTTCTAACTTAACCGGTTATTTGAAGCAAAATGCAGGTTACTAATCGTTAAATGACTGTGAAAAAAACGCTACTTGATCGGTAGCGTTTTTTTTGTAATCAATGGGCTGATTATTAGTTATTTATCTTTAAATTGAAGCCAAATAAACCTATTAAACTATTCAAATATGAGCGTATCTAGACGAAGCTTTTTAGAGAAAAGCGCCTTAGCATCCAGTTTTTTTATCGTTCCAAGACATGTTTTGGGCGGAAAAGGTTTCCTGGCACCCAGTGATAAATTGATCGTAGCCGGTATCGGTGTGGGTGGAAAAGGGAAGTCGGATTTGAAAAAATTCTACGAAAGCGGTAAGGCGGAAATCGCCTTTTTGTGTGATGTAGATGACCGTCAAGCCAAAGATTCAGTAGCGGCTTATCCCAAAGCCAAATATTACAAAGATTGGCGTAAGTTGATGGAAGTGGAATCGAAAAATTTCGATGCCGTTTCTGTGTCTACACCCGATCATAATCACGCCGTTCAGGCGATGGCTGCGATGCAATTAGGTAAGCACGTGTATGTGCAAAAACCGATGACGCATGATATTTACGAGGCAAGAATGTTGACGGCTGCGGCCGACAAATATAAAGTGGTTACGCAGATGGGTAATCAGGGTTCTTCGGGCGACGGTGTTCGCCAGTTAGTGGAATGGTACGATGCTGGAATTATTGGCGATGTACACACGGTTCAAATTTGGACGAATCGTCCAATCTGGCCACAAGGGATTCCGTGGTCTACGGCCAAGCCTCCGGTTCCATCGGGATTAGATTGGGATTTGTGGTTGGGAACAGCACCTTACAAAGATTACGTAGATAATTTGATTCCAGGCTCTTGGCGTGGATGGTGGGATTACGGCACAGGTGCGTTGGGAGATTTGGGTTGCCATTTAATGGAGGCTCCTTTCCGCGTATTGGGCTTGAAATATGCTTCTGATGTGCAGGCTAGCGTAGGGAGTGTATTCACGGCATTTGGCCAACGGGGTGTTTTTCCAGATAGTTGTCCTCCTTCTAGTCATGCGACATTGACATTCCCGAAAACGAAAAAGACGAAAGGTCCAGTAACGATGCATTGGATGGATGGGGGTATTAAACCAGAAAGACCGGAAGAGTTAGGGCCGGACGAAATGTTTGGGGATGGCAATTCGGGTATTTTGTTTATTGGTACCAAAGGAAAGATGATGGCGAGTGAATATGCGGCCAATCCACGTTTATTGCCTCTTTCGCGCAATGAAGAAGTCAAGGTAAAGCAGAAATTGGAACGTGTTCCTGGAAGTGCCGAGGGTCACTATGCGCAATGGGTAGAAGGCGCGATTGCTGGATATGGCAATAAGCAAATGAGTTCTCCTTTTGAATTGGCTGGTCCGTTGACAGAAGCTATTTTGATGGCTAATTTAGCGATTCGTGTGGCGGATATGCCGTTTCAGCGACCTACGGGTAAAGGGATGCATTATCCAGGTTCGAACACGAAATTGTTGTGGGATAATGAAAATATGCGCGTGACGAATTTTGATGCGGCGAATCAATTTGTGAAGCGTACGTATCGCGAAGGTTGGAGTTTAGGCTTTTAATAAAATATACGATATGCGGTTATTGTTTTTGCTTTTTTGTGTCCAATTCGCTTGGGCACAAAAAGCGCAAATTGTGCGTGGACCTTATTTACAGTCCGTCACACCTACGTCTGTTTTAGTGCATTGGCGAACGGATATACCGACTTCCAGTCAGGTCTTTTTTCAGGCAACCGGTAAGGTGATGTCGGCTTTAGATACGAATCGAGTCATCGATCATGTACTAGCTTTGAATCACTTGAAGCCTGCAACCAAGTATGCCTATCAAATCGATTCGAAATCATTTACGGAGGACCGTTATGTCGTGACGGCACCGGCCTTTGGTTCCTCAAAAAATGTGCGCATTTGGGCCTTGGGGGATTTTGGTGATGGTTCGGCGAGTCAGAAAGCAGTCATGCATTCGATTGAAAATTATACGAAAGGCAATCGGCCAGATGCTTGGATTTGGTTGGGGGATAATGCTTATAATAACGGTAAGGATGAGGAGTATCAAAAAAATGTGTTTGATGTGTACCAGTCGGCATTTTTACAGAATTTACCTATCTATCCTTCACCGGGCAATCACGATTATGCTGGTAAGCATGATCCGAAAGAGCCTCCTTATTTCAAGATTTTCAATATGCCCATCGAGGGTCAGGCGGGTGGTGTGCCTTCGCATGCCGAATCGTATTATTCCGTGAATTATGGTCCGGTACATTTAGTGGCATTGGATACGGAAATGCGAGATGTTACGGGATTGCAGCTGATGGATGGAAAAGGAATGCAATATGATTGGTTGAAAGCGGATTTAGCCGCAAATAAATTACCGTGGGTGGTGGTTTATTTTCACAAGCCGCCGTATTCCAAAGGCTCGCATGATTCGGATGTGGAATTAGATATGAAGTCGTTGCGGGAACATGTAAACCCACTTTTTGAACAATATAAAGTTGATTTAGTC
>CANHKE010000058.1 GCA_947461155.1 Cytophagaceae bacterium
ATAATGCCTAGTGCGATTTTTTTCATAGGGTTAACATGTTTAAGCTGTCAATTTATCATGTTTTTGATAAAATGACGAGTGGTGTGTGAAATATCATGCAAATTTTCGACTTTTGATACCTGCTGAGTGGGTTGTAGCCCCCGGCAACGTTCACTTTTCAACGATTTTTTATGCGCATTTTGATATTAGCGGCTCTATGCATCACACTGCTCGGTTTTCGGGTGGGGGAGACCTACCGGCAAGAAATTGAGGCTTTTCATCAAGCCCGTATTACGAGTTTGAAATCTGAAAACGGCTGGTTGAATTTAGCCGGGTTGTTTTGGTTGCAAGAAGGCGTGAATACCATCGGCGGAGATCCGAAAAACGACTTTGTTTTTCCGGCAGAACATGCGGATGCTTTTTTAGGCCAAGTGATCAAAAAGGGAGAAACCATTTACTATGTAACTAAAAAAGACACGCTACAAGTTTATCCGTATGCGGAAAAACCGGTCATCGTAGCCCATCAAACACTCCGCTGGTTCGTCATCAAACGAGGCGAAAAATTCGCGATTCGATTGCGCGATTTAGAAGGCGAATACCTAAAGGAATTCAAAGGAATCGCACATTTTCAGATAGATTCCATGTGGCGAATTCAAGGGAAATTTATCCCCACGAAAGGAAGGAAAATCACGATTATCGATATTACGGGGCGTTCTTATCAAGAAGACTCGCCTGGGAAAGTTGAATTTAAGCTTCAGGGAAAGACTTTTGCGCTTGAAGCCATTCAAGAAGGGCAGGAATTGTTTATCGTTTTTGGGGATCAAACAAATAAAGTGGAGACCTATGGCGCAGGCCGATTTATCTACACAAAATTACCTGACTCGAATGGGCATGTAATCATTGACTTCAATAAGGCTTTCAATCCACCATGCGCGTTTACCCCCTTTGCGACATGTCCATTACCGACGCCGGCTAATAAACTTCAAGTGGCCATACGCGCTGGCGAGCTTTTTAGTGGACATCATTGATGCGAATACTGATGCATGAGATGACCCTCTTTTTCAAAGGTTTGATCTAAGTCAAATTGTAACTTTGCCAACAACTTAATAGACGCCAAATTGTCTGCCTGGCAAATAGCTAGAACGGCTGTATCGGGCTGTTTTTGATAGCTTAACCAAGCTTGACTAGCCTCAAATGCATAGCCATTTCCCTCAAATTCAGGTAGCAAAGCATAGCCCAAATCGGGTGCTGGCAGAAAATCGCGCTGAACCCACGTGACAACTCCCACGGGTATTTCTCCCGTTTTTAATCGGATAACCCAATAGGTAACCGCTGGGTTTGCCAACATATTTTCGATATAATCCACACTCTGCTCGATGGTCCGAACGTGGCGATCCCCAATGAAGCGAATAAAGCCCGGGCAGTTTATCAGTTTAAGCATAAAGTCGGCGTCATGCATGCCGATTGGGCGTAATTGAAGCCGATTTGTATGTAGGATTTGCATCTATCAGGAAATGTTAACGAACCATTATAATTTTTTCAAACTCACCGCACATCCACCACCCCGCTGCAAGCGGAAGGATAGTTTCGAGTTGCAGGTAACCATCGATTTCATAATTACATACGCTTCAGGATTTTTCTCGAAATCCGCTGTGTCTGCATCGCGGTAAACCACCGCTTCATAGCGCGCGCCAGCATCAAGAAAATCTAAAGTAACGGATATATTTCGGGCATTTTCATTGGTAATCGAACCAATAAACCAGTCGGCTCGACCGCGTGCCTTTCGTGCAATGGTCACAAATTCCCCTGGCTCTGCTGCGATAATCCGTGTCTCATCCCAATCAACCGCTACATCTTTGATAAATTGAAACGCATCTAAATGACCCGCGTAGTTCTCCGGTAAATCCGCCGCCATTTGCAACGGACTATAAATCGTCACATATAAAGCTAATTGCTTGGCTAGCGTCGACCGCACCCGCGTCGTGCGTGTACCATCAAATTGATTTAACGACATATGAAATAAACCCGGCGTGTAATCCATTGGCCCTCCTAACAATCGGGTAAATGGCAAAATGGTCGTGTGGTCTGGTCTAATTCCCAGCGTAGGGGCATTATTAAATTCCGACCCGCGCGCCGCCTCCGAAGCCATCCAATTCGGATGCGTCCGATGTAGGCCCGTCGGGTGTGCAGACTCGTGCGAATCCACCATTAATTTATACGCTGCCGCTTTTTCAGCCACCCGCGCATAATGATTGACCATCCACTGGCTATCATGATGTTCGCCTCGCGGAATGATTCGGCCTACATACCCTGTTTTGACCGTGTGAATACCTTTGTCAACCATATATTGGTACGCATCTGCCATCCGACGCTCATAATTCGTCACGGCGCCCGAAGTCTCGTGATGCATGATTAAACGAAGACCTTTGGATTGTGCGTAGGCCGACAACGAATCGATGTTATAATCTGGATATGGACTTACAAAATCGAAAACATCCTCTTTCCAATTCCCAAACCAATCTTCCCAGCCTTTATTCCAGCCCTCGACGAGCACGCCGTCAAAACCATGTTTGGCAGCAAAATCAATGTAGCGCTTCACATTTACCGTATTTGCGCCATGTTTCCCCCCTGCCAAAGGCCAATTTGCCTTTCCAATATGCATCTCCCACCACATACCCATAAATTTTTGTGGCTTAATCCAAGAAACGTCCGTCAGCGCCGTGGGCGCATTTAAATTCAAAATCAAACGCGATGCCAAGATATCCTCCGCCCGATCCGAGATCAAAATCGTCCGCCAAGGAGTTGAAAATGGAGTTTGCAAATAGGCTTTATTCCCAACGGCATCAGGTGTCAACAAAGATGTAAATGTCAGTCCCGTTAAACCCAAATGCATCACAGGATAATTGAGCAACGCCGCCTCATGGATGTTGATGTAAATACCCGATGCCGACTTCATCATCAGTGGACTTTGTACCGCGTGGGGTCCAATAAGTGACGTTAATGCAATATCTTTTTCTGTAGCTGCGGCTTTGGTGGCATCGATTTCGCTCAATAACGTCTTTTGGTAGGTGTATTCATTGGTATCATAATCTCCTGGAATCCAGAATGCGGTGTGATCCCCAGTCATTTGGAACTGCGTTAACTCCTCGTCAATGATAAAATGTTGGAATCCGGGCTGCTCCGGGAAGTGATAACGGAATCCAATGCCATCATTAAATACACGAAAAATGAAATCGACGCGTATATCATTCGATTGACCATGAACAATTAACTCCTTATATTGATTGCGAATTTCGCGCTCCTCACCGTACACGGGCGACCAAACGGAATTGTGCGAAGAAGTATCAACCCCTAGCACGGTAAAATTTTGCAAAGAAACAGCAGGCTTTTTCAGCACGAAACCGAGCGAAGATTGCCCGACAATTTCCTTCGATTTGTGCTGAACTTGATAGGTTAAACGACCATCTAATGACCGATTAACTTGCAGGGTCAATTGCTGGTTTGGAGAAAAGATCGGCAAGATTTTTTGGCCATTTGCCAAAACACTCACCAAACAAAAACATATAATTATCAGTTTACGCAACATAGCATCGAAGAATTTTGGCCACAAATTTACCCATCTTCGCTAAATTATTTTTAACATTGAGTACAATTACCTTCAAAACCTATGCTTGAATCTTTGATAAACTATTTTGATACCATTCCAAGCTCGCATCGAGCATTAATTTTAGCCGGCGGAATTGCCTTTTTTTGGGTCATAGAAGGGATAATCCCCTTAGTTCAATTCAAATATGTCAAGTGGAAACACGCGAAAATCAACCTGATTTTTACGTTGACAACAGTCATCATCAACTTTGCTTTTGCTTTCGTCCTGGTGAAAACCAGCGATTGGGCGGTGCAACATCAGTTTGGTATGCTGTATTGGTTTCCCATGCCTTTGTGGCTTTTCGCATTATTAGGCATGCTTTTACTTGATTTAGTCGGCGCTTACCTCATTCACTTGATCGAACACAAAATCAAAGTCCTGTGGAAATTCCACATGATTCACCACGCCGATACCATGGTGGACACCACGACCGCAAATCGGCATCATCCCGGTGAAAGTGTGTTCCGGGCAATATTTGCCATTATCGGGGTGCTTGTTTGCGGAGCTCCTATGTGGTTAGTCATGGCCTACCAAAGCGCAAGCGCCCTTCTTTCGCAATTCAATCATGCCAATATTAAACTTCCTTCTTGGCTGGATCGAAGTATATCATGGTTGATCGTATCGCCAAATATGCACAAAATCCACCACCATTTTGAGCGACCTCAAACAGATACGAATTACGGAAATATCTTCTCAATTTGGGATCGTATATTTGGGACTTACCACGATATGCCTGCCGATCAAATCCAATATGGCTTGGATGTATTGCCGTTAAATAATGATTCCGATTTAAAATTTCAGATTGGGATTCCGTTTAATAAATCAATAAAGACAGATTAGGGGAATTTTTCGTATAAAACTACGCCAGAAGATATGAGCCCTGTTTTTAAAAGCTTAGAAAATCAATAATTTTGTAATCTAGTTGCAAATGGGTTTATCTTAAGCATGAAAAAAGTAGCCATTATTGGGGCCGGCCCTGCGGGTTTAACCGCGGCATATTTATTAGGTAAAAGTGGCGTATCCGTGCAGGTTTTCGAAAAAGACCCAACGTACGTGGGCGGGATTTCCCGCACTGAATCCTATAAGGGTTTTCATTTTGATATCGGCGGCCATCGATTCTTCTCCAAATCTCAAGAAGTAGAGGATTTTTGGACCGAAATATTAGGCGATGAATTATTAGAACGCCCTCGGAGTTCCCGGATTTTTTATAATAAAAATTTCTTTTCCTACCCACTCGTGGCCATGGAAGCACTTTTTAAATTAGGTGTTTTTCAAAGTGCCCTATGTGTGTTAAGTTACCTGCAAGCGAAAGCGTTCCCGATTAAAAATCCCCAAAATTTTGAGGATTGGGTAACGAACCAATTTGGCAAACGCTTATTTAATATCTTCTTCAAAACGTATACGGAAAAAGTTTGGGGAATTCCATGTAATCAGATTTCGGCCGATTGGGCAGCACAACGCATCAAAGGTTTATCGTTAAGTAGTGCCATTTGGAATGCCTTATTCGCGAATCAAAACAAGAATAAAAAAGGTGACGCACTAATTAAAACATTGATAGATTCGTTTCGCTACCCTAAAACTGGCCCAGGTCGCATGTGGGAAGTGTGTGCCGAAAAAAGTAAAGCCATGGGTGTCGAAATCATCATGAACACCGGTGTCCAAAAAATCGAAAAATCGGGAGATACCTGGCAAGTGCATACCAGCGATGGAAATTGTGTGGGAGATTTCTCTCATGTACTTTCCTCCGCACCCATGCGTGAGCTAATTCCCAACATCCTACCGCAGATGCCGGCAAAATCCTTAGCCGCCGCACAAAGTTTAGGGTATCGCGATTTCTTGACAGTCGTGTTAATCTGTCAAGACAAAGATGCCTTTTCTGATAACTGGATCTACATTCACGATCCAAGTGTGCAAGTTGGCCGTATTCAAAACTTCAAATCTTGGAGTCCCTTCATGGTTCCAGATCCATCCATGGCCTGCTATGGACTTGAGTATTTCTGTTTTGAAGGGGATGGTTTGTGGGATAGTTCCGATGCCGATTTGATCGCCTTAGGTAAAAAGGAAATTGCCCAAATTGGGTTAACAGACCCTAATGCAGTATTGGATGGTTATGTCGTACGCCAACCAAAAGCGTATCCGGTCTATGACCATGCATACAAAGATCATTTGGCAACCATTCGCGAAGACTTACTGGCTTACGAAGGACTTAGCCTTATTGGCCGCAACGGCATGCACAAATACAACAATCAGGATCACAGTATGATGACGGCGATGCTAGCCGCAAAAAATATTGTTGCCGGGAAGACCTTGTATAATTTGTGGGATGTCAATGAGGATGCGGAATACCACGAAGGTGGTGATCGCGGAGTTGAGACAAAAATTACAGGACGTTCTGTTCCGAAAAAGGTTTAAACAGCCAATAATTTATCGATGGACAATAATTCATCTCGGAATTTAGCGGCTAATGGGAAATCCAATTCGCGTGCCGCCCGTTCCATTTCTTTTTGAATGGATTCTTTCTGCTTTTTGAGTTCCGGTTTGGACATGTAGGCCAATAAAGGATCTGCAGCTTGCAGGTTTTCCTTTGGCGTAATGCCATACGACTTCATCGGCTTAGCCATTCGATCCGCAATGGAGGTCTGCTCCATAATTTCATCATGACTGCGCCAAATGGTTTTTGGCGTAATGCCATGTTCTATATTGTACGCCATCTGGCGCTCACGCCTCCGATTGGTTTCATTGATCGCCTTTTCCATCGACCCCGTCATCCGATCCGCATACATGATTACTTTGCCATTTTCATTTCGCGCAGCCCGACCAATCGTTTGAATCAAGGAACGTATATCGCGCAAAAATCCTTCTTTATCTGCATCCATAATGGCCACCAAAGAGACCTCTGGCAAATCCAAGCCCTCGCGTAATAAGTTGACGCCGACCAGCACATCGATCACGCCCAAGCGCAATTCACGCAAGATTTCAACGCGCTCCAAGGTCTTGATTTCGGAGTGAATGTACCGGCACTTAATGCCCACCCGATCCATGTATTTCGATAATTCCTCCGCCATCCGTTTGGTAAGCGTGGTAATTAAGGTTCGTTCTTGTTTTTTGATGCGATCATATACCTCATCCATCAAATCATCTATCTGATTTTTAGTAGGACGTACATTGATCAACGGATCCAAGAGGCCTGTTGGCCGAATAATTT
Organism: Cytophagaceae bacterium; assembly: GCA_947461155.1. Classification (GTDB taxonomy): domain Bacteria; phylum Bacteroidota; class Bacteroidia; order Cytophagales; family Spirosomataceae; genus Aquirufa. The sequence goes on from CANHKE010000058.1 coordinate 6,831, forward strand.
GCTCCACCACCACACCTTCTGATAATTGCAATTCATAATCGGAAGGGGTGGCCGAAACGAAAATCGTTTGGCCGACTAGGTCTTCAAATTCTTGAAATTTCAGCGGTCGGTTGTCCATCGCGGAAGGCAAGCGGAAGCCATATTCGACCAAGGATTCTTTGCGTGAGCGGTCGCCGCCATACATGGCGCGAATTTGGGGCATGGAGGCGTGGCTTTCGTCCACAACCATTAGGAAATCGTCGGGAAAAAAGTCAAGTAAGCAGAACGGGCGCTGACCCGGTTTGCGCTGATCGAAATAGCGCGAATAATTTTCGATGCCTGAGCAATAGCCTAGTTCGCGCATCATTTCCAAATCAAACTCTGTGCGTTGCTTAATCCGCTCCGCCTCTTGCAAGCGGCCATCTTTCCCGAAATACGAGATTTGATTGACCAAATCCGCTTGTATATCCGAGATGGCGTTGTTGAGCGTTTCGCGACCCGTAACAAATAAGTTGGCCGGGAAAATCGCGACCAAGGTTTCTTTCGAAATCTTTTTGCCGGTCCAGGGGTCGATGCGGTGTATTTCCTCGATCTCATCCCCGAAGA
>CANHKE010000059.1 GCA_947461155.1 Cytophagaceae bacterium
GATCTAATAAAAGATGGGAAGATTAAAGAGGAATGGCTCGTTTACGATACTGCGGGTGTCATGAGTTTATTTAAATAAAAGATAAACGGGGCAAAAGCCCCGTTTGAATTTATATATCGTGATAATCCCTTCTATTTCCTAGGCTGAAGCCTAGGGTTATAATCTAACCCCAGACTTTAGTCTGGGGACTAGACGCGAAGTATCGCGACTCTACAGTCTAGCGTCCAAAGTCTGACGTCTAATAAAGCACCCACGTATCTTTCGACCCGCCGCCCTGCGAGGAGTTAACGACAAGTGAACCTTTGCGCAATGCCACGCGCGTTAAGCCGCCCGGCATCACATTGACTCCATCCCCGTAAAGTATGTAAGGGCGTAGGTCTACGTGCCGACCTTCCGCATGGTCATCAATTAAACAGGGTACGCGAGATAAAGAGATCGTTGGCTGCGCGATGTAATTACGCGGATTCTTAATGATATATTCCTTGAATTTCTCTTGTTCTTCTTTAGTCGATTTGGGGCCGATTAACATGCCATAGCCACCTGCTTCATTGGCTTCTTTGACAACTAATTTTTCAATGTTGGCCAATACATATTCCAAATCCTCCGGCTCACTACAAATGTAAGTTTTGACATTTTTGATAATGGGTTCCTCCTTTAAATAGTATTGAATGATTCGAGGGACATACGCATAAATGACCTTATCGTCCGCCACACCGGTTCCGGGCGCATTTGCGATAGCTACTTTCCCATTTTTATATACTTCGAATATGCCAGGAATACCGATCATCGAATCCGGATTGAATGCCAAAGGGTCTAAAAACGTATCATCGATCCGACGGTAAATCACATCCACAATTTGGAAACCCTTGGTTGTACGCATTTTGACATAGCCTTCATGAACGACTAAATCGCGCGCATCCACTAATTCAACACCCATTTGTTGGGCCAAATACGAATGCTCAAAATAAGCCGAATTGTAAATGCCAGGTGTCAAAACAACCACCGTCGGTTCCGGCCGATCGCTGATAAATCGCAGCATTTCAAGCAATTTGTGCGGGTAATCTGAGATCGGTCTAACTTGTGTTTTGGCGACCACTTCCGGAAAGGTTTGCTTGAGCAATTCGCGATTTTCCATCATGTACGAAACGCCCGACGGACAACGCAAATTATCTTCTAAAATCATGTACTCTCCATCAGCCCCGCGAATTAAATCCGTCCCCGTAATGTGTATGTAGATATTTTTAGCAGGTTTGATGCCAATACATGGTCGTAAAAAATCTTTGGATGACTCGATAACTTCCCGCGGGATGATCCCATCTTGGATGATTTTTTGATCTGAATAAATATCATTTAAGAATAAATTCAGTGCGGTGATTCGCTGAATAAGCCCTTTTTCAATCTTTTCCCATTCGTGTGCTTCCACAATCCGGGGTATGATATCCACCGGCATAATGCGTTCAGTACCTTCGTTTTCGGCATATACGTTAAACGTAATCCCCATGGCCATTAACGCCCGCTCAGCTGATTGCTGACGTCGCGTAAATTCATCTTTAGTTAGATTTTCAACTCGGTCCTTGAAATGAGAATATCCTGCTCGGACTTGCCCCTCGGGAGTGAACATTTCATCAAAAAATCCCTCCGCATCGTAGTTGTTAAATGAAAAATTCATAGGCTGATCTTTATGTAAATGCTTGATGTTCAAATAATTTAAAACTTAATTTTTGATTATCGGAATCGATTTTCTGATTTTTTTAAAATTTGATAAAAATATACTTTTAAATAGGGAAAAATTACCATTTTCCTCCCATTTTGATTGTATTTTTGCGACATGATTTTATTGAATTTCCTCTATTTTGAGAGCCCCATAGGGGTCATTCGTGTCGAATATGGCCATTCCGGTATGCATAGTTTACGCTTCGTGCCTGCGAAAGGTGAAAATTATACAGAAGATCCAGCGTTGGAGGCGCGTATTTATGCCGACCTAACCGGGTATTTTCAAAATCCAGCCCATCGCTGGGAAACACCCGTCGCCCTTCATTTGGGCACAGAGTTTCAGGAAAAAGTATGGCTCGCCTTACGGATGATCCCATCGGGTGAAGCGCGTAGTTACCAGGAAATTGCCCAATTAATCGGTCAGCCAAAAGCCGCTCAAGCCGTAGGAAAAGCCAATGGTCAAAATCCACTTTTATTGCGCGTCCCTTGCCACCGGGTCATCGGCTCCGACGGATCGATGGTCGGGTATGCCGGTGAATTGTGGCGCAAGGAATGGTTGTTAAACCATGAAGGGTTTGAGGGGGTAAACCAACAAATGACCATGTTTGCTGATGGAGAATGAACAGATTGTTGACGCACTAGAACTGCTCGTCAAATTATGGGATGTACACGGAATCAATGAATTCAAGAGTAAAAACTTGAGTTTTGCGGCGCGTGGATTAGATAAATTTCCAGGCCGAATTGCGAATCTTTCCGAAGATGCCTTATACGCCATTCCTGGCGTAGGGAAAGTAGTCATTCAAATCGTACGTGATATCGCACAAACCGGGACTTGCCCGGACCTTGAAGCGATGATCGAACAAAGTCCGCCGGGGATTTTGGATTTACTTAAAGTTAAAGGGCTCGGTCCCAAGAAAGTGGGGCTCGTTTGGAAAGAACTCAGCATCACCGAACTAGATGATTTGTTGGCCGCTTGCGAATCAGGCCAGCTCGAGCAATTGAAGGGCTTTGGTAAATCCGTGACCGAAAATGTCCGCACCTACATTCTTTTTCTACAAGAAAACCGCAAGAAAATGCGGATCAATAAAGCAGAAAAACTCAGCGATGATTTAATGCGTTTATTGGCACCTAAATTTACTAAATTCATCGTTTCTGGTGAGTTAGCGCGTGATTGTGAGGTGATTAGTTCATTAGTATTTGTCGCCCAGACGGATGATATTTTTGGAAGTCAATTTTTGATTGAGGAGATTCCGGGGTTTCAGACAGATCACCAACAATCCTCTCCGTTTACGTGGCGAGGCCATTTTGAAGGCCATTTAATCCCAATAGACATTCATTTTATGGATGCCGCGCAATTTGACATGATGCATTATCAATTGTCGGCGCACCCCGAACACCTCGGCCAAGTCAATTTTTTTAAATTAAAAAACATCACTTCCGCTGAGGAGGTATACCGTAGTCAAAATTTGCCTTATATCGTTCCTGCGATGCGGGAGGGATTGCAGGAGTTTGTTTGGAGTGAAAAACATTCGGCCAATGAGCTCATTGAATTAGCAGATTTGAAAGGTTGTGTGCATAATCATTCGACCTACTCGGACGGGAAAAATACCCTTTTAGAGATGGCTGAGGCCTCTCGAGCCATGGGGCTTCAGTATTTTGGTATTGCGGACCATTCGCAATATGCAGCCTATGCGGGAGGTTTAAAGGAGGAAGATTTGCAGCGCCAACATGCGGAAATAGATGCATTGAATGCAACCTGGTCTGATTTTAAAATATTGAAAGGCATTGAGGCGGATATTCTGCCGGATGGTAGTTTGGATTATAATCCACGCATTTTGGCAAGTTTCGATTATGTGGTAGCCTCCGTGCACGCGCAGCTCGTGATGGATCAGGATCGGGCCATGGACCGCTTGTTGAAAGCCATCGAAAATCCATATACGTCCATTTTGGGTCACCCAACGGGTCGTTTGTTGTTGACACGGGCCGGATACCCAATCGATACCATGAAGATTTTGGATGCCTGTTTGGCGAACGGGGTAAGTATTGAGTTAAACGCGAGTCCGTATCGCTTGGATTTGGATTGGCGGTATATTTACGCCGCCATGGAGAAAGGCGTTTATGTGTCGATCAATCCAGATGCGCATAAAATTGAAGGATTGCACGACATGGAATATGGCGTGCGCGTAGGACGTAAGGGTGGCCTATTAAAGAGCTTGACCCTGAACGCCTTACCGCTACCTGAAATCCTGAAGTTCTTTTCGAAATCCTAGAAATTCGGTTTTAGTAAGTATTTGGCATAAAAATCATCGATGATCTTCACGGCTTCGGTGGGCGTATCGACCACTGCAAATAATTCCAGGTCTTCGGCGTGAATATTTCCGTGTCCAACCATCGTGTTCTTCATCCAATCTAAAAGTCCGGTCCAGTATTCAGAGCCAACTAGGACCACGGGGAATCGGCCAATTTTATGCGTTTGAATCAATGTTAGCGATTCAAACATTTCGTCAAGGGTTCCGAAACCACCCGGCATGATGATGAATCCTTGGGAATATTTGACAAACATGACTTTGCGGACAAAGAAGAAATCGAAATTCATGTTTTTGTCCGCATCAATATACGGATTCGGTGTTTGTTCAAAAGGCAACTCAATGTTCAAACCCACAGAACGACCATTTTCACTTTTGGCACCTTTATTGCCCGCTTCCATGATTCCGGGACCTCCTCCTGTAATGACCCCGTAGCCGTGGCGGACTAATTTGGCTGCGATTTGCTCGGCCAACTGGTAATACTTGTCTTCTGGGGAGGTTCGTGCTGAACCGAATATCGATACACAAGGTCCAATTTTGGATAAATGATCAATGCCTTGTACAAATTCACTCATGATTTTGAAGATCCGCCAGGATTCTTCGGATTTAATTTCAGACCAAGTCTTATCTCCAAATACTTTTTTAATGCGGTCTTCCTCTTCTTGCCAATTATCTGACATAATTTTATCGGTTTGTTCCGTGCAAATGTAACCGATATCTGCGACCTTTGACAAAATTTATATCCAATCCTTTTTATGACTTTAGCTAAATCTTTTGCCGTAGGTGGTGATCACGCTGGTTTTGACTACAAAGACCAACTCATTGATTATTTAACAAACCAAGGTTTCACCGTAAAAGATTGCGGTACATATTCCGCCGATTCGGTCGATTATCCTGATTTTGCACATCCAGTAGCGAACGCTGTTGAGTCTGGCGAGGTTTCATGGGGTTTGTTGTTGTGCGGAAGTGCGAATGGGGTGGCGATTACGGCCAACAAGCATCAAGGGATTCGGGCGGGATTAGCTTGGAATGTCGAAGTGGCTAAATTAGTTCGTCAGCATAATGATGCCAATGTCATTTGCTTACCTGTTCGTTTTATTAGTTTGGACGAAGCAAAGGCCTGTCTGCAAATGTTTATCGATACGGAATTCGAGGGTGGACGTCACGCTGGCCGCGTAAGTAAAATCGGCTGCGTTTAGTTTTTTCGTTTATACAAATGCTTTTGTGTTTCTACGTAGCTGTCTTTGAGGTAGGGTAGGTAGTAGCGCATGCGCGGAAAGTTTCCGCTCGGATCGTAAATGTAGGTAGGGGAATCCATCTCCAAATACCGCTGTAATTTTACCACGGTCCGGTAGGTATTTAATTCATCAAATAAATCATTTGAAAGTTCCCAATTGACAAATGGTCCAGCCATTTGATTCTTTTGGTATTCTTCGATTTGAGGTCCTAAAACCATCAATCGTTCATTTTGGATCGGTAATTTGGCTGCTTGAATGCGATTGTAATCCTTGTCTTTCCATTCTGTTTGCCAGCTAAACCAAACGGAACCCATGAAAAGCAGTAAGATTAATTCTTGAATCCAAACGCGCTTCAATAAGAAAAAAAGATTCAGCGTGAAATATGCCAGTGCTGGCAAGATGAACAAGTAGTTGTGGCTATTATTAGCCGGGAGCGTAAACACGGCAAAAAAGCTGATAAAAATCCAAATGAAATTGGTTTGTTGGGCCTTTTGTCCGGTCGACTTTATTTTTGGCCGCTGAATGACTGTCCACAAGCCATAAAAACCAAGTAGGACCGCGGGAACGTAGGTAGAAGCAATTTGCTTGATATTTGCCCAACCAGGTGCATGAAAAACCAAGGCCGATTTTTGGAATACTTCGATCAGGAAGCTGAAATTTCCATGCCAGGTATAAAGGAGCGCCGTAACGCCATTAACGATCAGAAAGCCTACTAACACCAAAAGCATTTGGCGAATGTTAATACCCGAATAAAACAATAAGCTTAGGAATCCCCAGAAAATAAATAAATAATAGCTCGGGTAGCATAAGCCGGCCGCCCCGATAAACAAACCGATTAAAAATACCCGATCATCTACTTGTAAGGTGCTTTGTTGCTTGATGATCTCGCGCCAGGCCAACATCAAAAAGGTTAAGCCCAATAAGGCAGCACTGGGTACCCAAAAGTCGAGTGAAATGTGTAAAAAAAGTGTGTAGATGAAAAATGGCATATTCCCTAAGGGACCCATGAGTTCATATCGATTTATCGTTCGCTGAAAAATGATCCCTTGAAACAAAATAATGCCTGTGGACCAAAAAGCATTCCATGTGATGGGTGCGCCTATAAATTGAATGAATTGGAAAAATCCAGCAGCAAGGGGTCCCGAATTATCGCGAATATCTTGATACATGCGAAATCCCTGATTTAATTTTTGGCCGAGCAATTGGTTTTTCAATTCCCAAACGAGCGGCGAAATGCCTGCTTGTACAAACGCAATGGTCGCTATTACCCAAATGGCCACGAGTAGGAACAGGGTAATCGACGCGTTTGATCTTAGAAATTGAAACATAATTGCATTTTGAGTTTGCTAAATTACGGTGAATCCAATTATTATTCTGAAATTTGTTAGATTTTTGAGTAGAAATGAATCGGAGCAATTATGGAAAGTAAGCGTCAGCAGAAGTTTGGGAGACAAATCCAGAAGGATTTAAGTGATATTTTTCAAAAGGAATTTAAGGAGATCTTTGGCAAAGCGATGGTTACCATCACGGATGTGAAAATGAGCCCTGATCTTTCCGCCGCACGTTGTTACTTAAGCTTTTTATTGGCCGACGACATCGATCAAATCATGGATGAAATCGATGTGCGCAACAAAGCCATTCGAAATGCTTTAGCCATTCGCATCCGCAAGCAAGCGCGAATTATCCCGCATTTAGCCTTTTATTTAGATGATACAGCTGCCTATGCAGCGAAGATTGAAGCCTTATTTGAAGGTTTGGTCATACCGCCATCTGATGGAATTCCCTCTGAAGAACTTTAATGTTTTGACCCCGTGAATTTTTCCTTATTTATTGCAAAAAGGTATTTTTTTTCAAAAAGTAAGGCGAGCTTTATCTCCTTGATTTCACGCATCGCTATGATTAGCGTGGGCGTGGAAGTCATGGCACTCGTGTTAATCCTTTCTGTATTTAATGGCTTAGAAGATTTCCAAAAAGGCCTTTTCAATACCTTTGATCCAGATCTCAAAATCGTTTCTGCGCAAGGAACCCGATTTCAACTCGACTCAATCCAGTTAACCAAGCTGAAACAGATTCCCGGTCTGAAGTTCATTAA
>CANHKE010000060.1 GCA_947461155.1 Cytophagaceae bacterium
AGTCGTCAGTAGCTAGTCGCTAGTCGTCAGTTCGAAGTCACACGTATCTCTTACCTCTCAGTTCTTCTCTCTTCTCTCTTCTCTCTACTCTAAATTCTTTTCATTATCTTTATTACATGACAATTCTCTACATAATTCTAGCTATCATTGCCGGCTCCGGTGCAACCTACCTCCTATTTCAAGGTAAAATTGCCTTGTTACAAAGTCAATTAGCTCAAGCTAGCCAAGATCAGGCAAAGCAAGCTACATTGGAGGCTGAAAACCGAACACTTTTTGGGAAATTATCTCAATTAGAAGGCCAGAATGAAACCTTAAAAATGACCGTTGAAAATCAGAAATCAGATGAGGAAAAGCTTAGAAAGATGTTGACCGACATCAGTAATGAATCTGTGCTCCGACAAGGACGTATGCTTAGTGATCAGCAGCAAGTCAAATTAAACGATGTTTTAAACCCACTGAAAGAGAAATTGCAAGCTTTTGAGACGCAGGTCAACGAAGGACAAAAAAATTCCTTACACCAAAACACAGTACTTTTGGAGCAAATTAAAAATCTGACCAACCTAAATCAAACCGTTACCCAGAAAACTGAAGACCTCACCAATGCCCTCAAAGGATCAAATAAATCACAAGGAAATTGGGGTGAAATGATCTTGGAACGTGTGTTAGAAAGCTCAGGACTCAAAAAAGGCATGGAATACGAAACCCAATTCGTAACCAAAAATCAAATTAACGAAACCATTAAACCAGATGCGGTCATTTTCCTTCCCGATAATAAAAACCTCATCATTGACTCCAAAGTATCTTTGACCGCATACGAACGCTACACCAGCGCCGAAGACGGTTCCATCGAAAAAGATCAAGCACTTAAAGAACACATTGAATCACTGAAATCTCATATCAAACTACTATCAGCCAAAGACTACCATACCGGCCTAGACTTGAATAGTCCTGATTTCACCATCCTATTCATTCCCATTGAATCCGGTTTTGTAGCCACCATCAGCCAAGATACCACATTATTCAACTACGCCTGGGAACGTAAAATTGTACTAGTCTCCCCTTCTACCCTATTGGCGACGTTGCGGACGATTGCCTCCGTTTGGAAGACTGAATACCAAACACGGAATGCCATCGAAATCGCCCGACAAGCGGGTGACCTCTACGACAAATTCGTTTCCTTTACACAAGACATGGAAGACGTAGGCAAACACATGAAACGTGCCGAAGACGCCCATACTGGAGCCTTAAACAAACTAAGTTCCGGAAAAGGAAACCTAATCAGCCGTGCCGAAAAACTACACAAACTAGGAATCAAATCGACCAAAAAACTCAGCCAAGGGCTAATTCAGGATGATGAACCGGAAGTAGAGGAAGAGTAGAGATTAGAGAGAAGAGAGAAGAGAGAAGAACTAAGAGGTAAGAACTAAGAGGTAAGAGGTGAGAGTACAGAGGGGCGTGGGTCGAGGGCAGAGATACGTATACTAGACTTCGAACTGACGACTGACGAATGACGACTGACGGCTAGCGACTAGCGACTAGCGACTAACGGCTAGCGACTAGCGACTGACGACCAACCTACGCTTTCTTCAAAAACTCAGTTCTTAAAACCATCATTGACTTATCCACCTTGCCTTCAATCTCATCCGCATCATCCGTTAAGCGAATCCCCTTCACCATCGTACCACGCTTGATCACACTCGAAGACCCACGTACTTTCAAATCCTTAATCACAGTAACTGAATCACCATCTTTCAAAATAGCCCCATTGCTATCGCGAACGATTAATTCTTCTTGCTCATCCATTGTTTTCTTTTTTTGGTTAATAAAATTAAGACTTCTTGTCCCAACCCGTTTTGTTATTTCTAAATCCTAATAAGCGCTGCGCCAAATCCGGTCGCTTTAAATACGTTAATCGATTCCGAATCCAATCTTTATACTCCGCTTTATACCAGAAAAAATACTTATTCTGATTCTGCTTCTCCTCTTTCGTCTTTGCTGTTTTAATCGGCTGTAAAGTGTACGGATGAACACCCGAATAATAAATAACCTCAGCCACCGTCATCGGCGTTGGCGTAAAATCTTGCACCTGCTCAAGTTGGAATCCCAAATCCTTCGTTTCGGCAGCTAAATTAGCCATATCCTCTTCCTCACATCCCGGATGCGATGAAATAAAATATGGAATCAATGGCTGCTTCAAACCAAATTTGGCAGAAATCTCATCGTATTTCTTCTTAAACGCATGAAAATACTTAAAGGAAGGCTTACGCATCACGCGTAAAGTCGCATCTGAAGTATGTTCTGGAGCTACCTTTAATCGGCCCGAAACATGGCGCGTAATTAACTGCTCCATGTATTCATCGTGATTGCCATCTTGATTGTTTTTATTAAAATCATCCACCAACAAATCATAACGAACGCCTGAGCCAACAAACGCTTTCTTAATCCCCGGATGCGCATCCACCTTCCGGTAAATTTCCGTCAAAGGCGTATGATTTGTATCCAGATTATTACAGATCACCGGATGAATACATGACGGACTCACGCATTTCGCACAAATCGATTCATCCTTTCCCTTCATCCGATACATATTCGCAGATGGACCTCCCAAATCCGAAATATAACCCTTGAAATCCGGCTGCTTCGTGATTTGGTCCACTTCCTTCATAATCGACTTCTCACTCCGCGAAGCAATAAACTTCCCTTGATGCGCCGAAATCGTACAAAAACTACATCCGCCAAAACATCCCCGGTGCATATTCACCGAAAACTTGATCATCTCAAATGCTGGAATCGGCCCACGCTTGCGGTATTTTGGATGCGGCAACCGTGTATAAGGCAAATCAAAAGATTTGTCCATCTCCGCTTCCTCCATCGTCTTAAACGGTGGATTAATCACCAATACCTCTTCCCCTATCCCTTGTGTAATCCGATTTGCCTGCCATTTATTCGACTCCACCTCCACAATCTTGAAGTTGGACGCATACTTAATCTTATCCGCCAAACAAACCTCATGACTCGCAAGCTCAACCGTCTCCCAATTACCCACCACAGGCAATGGATCCGATTGCTTTTGCAAAAATGCCACTTGATTAATATCAGTCAATTCCCCTAAGGATTTTCCCGATTTAACACCGCGAATAATCTCACGTAAGGGCTGCTCGCCCATACCATAAACCAACATATCCGCTTGGGAGTCAACTAAAATCGATGGAAATAATTTATCCGCCCAATAATCGTAATGCGTCACACGACGCAATGACGCCTCAATACCACCAATTAATACCGGAACATCTGGATAAATCTCCTTTAAAATTTTAGAATAAACGGTCGTGGCATAATCTGGCCGAAAACCAGCTTCTCCACCCGGAGTATACGAATCATTCGACCGTAATCGTTTATTTGCCGTGTAATGATTCACCATGGAATCCATACATCCTGCGGTCACACCAAAAAAATACTTGGGTTTCCCTAATTTCTTGAAATCACGCAAATCATCTTGCCAATTGGGCTGTGCAACAATACCCACTTTCAACCCCTCGCTCTCCATTATCCGACCAATCACCGCCGTACCAAACGCCGGATGATCCACATACGCATCTCCTGAAATCAGGATTACATCGAGTTCATCCCAGCCACGCTTTTCTACTTCCTTCTTTGTCAACGGAAGCCAGTCGGTAATCGGTCTTTCTTGCATGCGGCAAAATTACGCTAAAAACTGCGTGAAACCTACTTTAGTAGCTTCGCTTTAAAATAATCTGCTGTTCCTTGAAAAACTTTAATGGCATTTGAAAATTTCATCCAATGATGTGTATCATCCACAATAACCATCGTTTCCATCGGAACTTTTTTCTTCTGTAATCGATTGATCAAATCAATACTTTGGCTAAATGGCACATTCCGATCATCATCCGCATGAATAAATAATACAGGCGATTTCCACGTATCAATCGACGAAATAGGCGAAGAACGGAACGACAAGCTTGTTGCCCACTCTGCATCCGGTACCTTATGCGGTCCCGCCAATAACTCTACCGGAATTTCACGCTGATGCGCCCAATCATGAACTCCATGAATATCAACCCCTGCCACAAATAATTTGGAATCCCGTGCAAGCGCCAACGCCGTCAAATAGCCACCATATGATCCCCCATAAATGCCAATTTTCTTCGCATCTACGTACGATTGCTGAGCCAACCACTCGCCTGCCGCTTTTATGTCTAAATATTCCGAAGCTCCCCACTGTCCAGCAGATTTTGGATGATGAAAATCATACCCATAACCAATCCCCAAACGGTAATTAACAGATAAAACAACAAAACCCAAATTGGCCAAATATTGATTCAACGCATAAGCATTCGAATAATAATCTGAATAATGCCAGCCCAAAAGCATTTGACGTGGCGGTCCTCCATGCACAAAAATGATCGTTGGCTTTTTCTGCGTCCCATTCGAATTATCAAAAACCTGACCATGAATAGTCAACCCATCCAATGATTTAAATATGACTTGTTTTGGCTCTACCAATAATTTTTCCGGAAACTCCGCCGGGATTAAACTAGCTGTTAATGATTGAGCATTCGAACCGATTGCCAGCATTAATTGCGGTGCTTTTTGCGCACCAGCACCTATATATGCATATCCTCCCAATACCGAAACAGCCGTCCATTCAATACCTTTTCCAGGAGTCAAAACTTTCATATCCGCTTTGTCAACAGACACTTGACAAATATGACGGCGATCCTGGTCCGTTCCATCTGAACCTGTATTGGCATCAAAAAAGACAGAATTTCCATCTGCGCTCACGCTCACATGCTCCACCATGAATTCTCCTGGGCTCAGCAACAAAGCCGCTCCACCTGCTGAACCAACGGAATAGGCATGTGGCCAACCGTCATGATAGGAAGTGAAAATCAAGCGATCTGCTCGTGGCCAAAACAAATTCGTTCCCCCATGGGTCGTTGGCAAAGAACCCCGATACGTGTTTGGCGCATCCCATACAAGCGTCGATTTTTCTCCATTCAACAAGCCAACTTTCCGAATAGACCATGGAATACGCTTACGTTGTGTTAACGAATCCGCAGAACCACCTTCTGCAGGCGTACGAATAAAAGCAATTTGCGTCCCATCTGGGGACCAACGCGGACTAAAATCCTTCGCGAATGATGGATCCAACCAATTCACGGTTGGTTTACCCATCTCCACATATCCCACAAATGAATGATCTCCTCGATTGGCAACAAAAGCAATTTTATTACCTGTAGGCGCCCAGGTCAACGAATGAACAGATCCCCTCGTTTTAAACAAACGAACCGGAACCTCTAAAAAATCCTCATTCTCATTGGTATCTAATTTACTCACCCACGGTTGGCCTTCTTTGATATAAGACACCACTTTATTATCAGGCGAAATGACTGGAAAGTCCCCCTCCGAAATAATCCGAATCGGTCCACCCACAAACGCGATTTGCATCACACGAACCGTTTGTGGATCCGTGTTTCCAGCCGGATTTACGGCTTTCTCATCGTCAAAATTAGCACCATGATCTCCACCACGAACAAATAAAACCCATTTTCCATCATCTGAAATTGAGATGGAACTGAGCTCTTGCCCATCGTCCTCTTTGAAATTCGTTAATTTACGTGCCATATAGGCTGGCGATTCTGCCACATACACATTGCGAACGCCCTTCTCATCTAATGCCCATGCAATTTTGTCCCCTTTCTTCGAACGAACCAATTCCGTCGGAAAGGCATAAGACTTAATCGCTTCAAAGGTGAAATTTTGGGCAAAGGCCCCAACTTGTATGCAAACGAATAGAAGTGCAACAAATAGGCAACGTAATTTCATATAAATATATTTTAGATATGAAATATAAAGAAATCACCAGACAAAGGAAAAGAAATACTTATCGATAGGTCTAATTAAAATAAAATCAAACTAATTTTGAAGCGTATGGATGTATCGATTGTATTTGTCAACTACCAAACAGAGGCGCTATTACTAGATTGCCTACGCAGTGTGTACGCTCAAACACAAGGAATTCAGTTTGAATGTATTGTTGTGGACAATCATTATATCCCACAAGCCAACGAACATATTGTCGTTGAATTTCCAGAAATTCAATGGATTGATGCGGGATATAACGCTGGTTTTTCCATCGCCAATAATATCGGATTACGCGCAGCAAAAGGCGCATATGTCCTATTTCTAAATGCGGATACACTCCTATTTGACAATGCCATTTATCAGGCTTGGCATCATGTAAAATCTGACCCATTACTCGTTGCTGTGGGTGGATATCAAGTGGATGCAAACAAAAAACCGCTGCCTTATTACCGAACACTTAATGATGTGCGAAGGGATTTTTACATCGTACCGAACATCGCCTTTTTCCATCAACTAATCGACCGGCTATTGCCAAAACAGTCGTTTTCAACTCCGGAAGAAACCAATAATCTGGTAGGCGCTTTTTTATTCGCTTCTAAAGAAAATCTGCTAAAACTGAACGGGTGGGATGAGGACTTCTTTATGTATGCAGAAGACGCAGAGCTCAGTTTCCGATTAAGCAAATTAGGGAAATTAGCCTATTTTGAAGATGTCAAATTTATACACCTCATTCATGACAATGAATTTCGACGTTCCGAATATTCTTGGGTAAATCGCTTTTCCATCCAAATTCAAGTGTCGAATTTACTTTGGATTCGCAAAAGCTACGGTATCCTAGCTTTTCTACTTATCTATGTGAATTACAGTCTTCTTGCGCCCATATTCTGGATTTGGAAAATTTGCTTGAATTTGTTGACACGCAAACCATGGAATCATGATACGAAAAACCAACAAATTTTTGCTCAAAAAGTAGGCATCCTATATCAGTATTTCTTTCGAATCCTTTTCCTTCGCAAAGGCCCCTACCGAATAAAACCAGAGGAGAATATTGATCAGGTCATCAAATCATAAGAATCCCCATTTTTTTTATTAAATTCGTTCATAGGAACCTAATTAGCCGTGAAAACGAATTTACATATTACTGAAACGATCGCAGCATTTGCGAATGAAACAGAATCATCTTGGTTGGCTGAACAAAAATCACTTGCTGGAAAATCTTTGGCATTAGCATTTGTGAAGGTTCCCCGATTTATCTCCAAAAAAGAAATTACGACCACATTATTTGATGGCTGGACTTTGGATCAACTCATTCGTGTCGATTTGCTAACACAATTAGACGACGAAAACCTAGCCATTTTATTTGAAACGGCTGAAATGCAAGAAGGGGTAGCATTAACGAAAGCCCTGCCCTATTTAACCAACCCACAAAATTTTTTATTGCG
>CANHKE010000061.1 GCA_947461155.1 Cytophagaceae bacterium
ATCACCAAAGCTATTCGCCCCCGCGTTATACCCGTAATTAGCACCAGCAACTAAACGTGGCATATAGCCTGCTTTGATGCTTTTCAAATCCAATTCGGCTAAATTTTCTTGCGTCTTCAAGATTGAATATTCAATGCGATTCCCGTAGTTGAAAGGAACGTCTTGGTCCACCAATAAGCTTTGGCTTAATTCAATTTTCTCCAAGCTTTCACTCAGGCGAATGGGTTCGTCCATCGGATAGGCCATCTGAAACTTTAAAAGCGAGTAGCTCAATTCTTGTAAGCGATAGACATTTTCTAATTCGGTACGCAGGTTATTGGCTTGTACGTCCAAACGCTGCACATCGATTTTCTCAACAAATCCTTGTGCATTAAGTGCTCTGGTTTCCTTTAATAAGGTATCCAAACGACCTACATTCAATTGCAAAATAGACAAGCGTTTTTCGTTCACTAAAATCCCATAATAAGCCTTCATGACATTTTCTGCCACTTGTTGCTTGGATTGCGTCAAGGATTTCACGGATAAGTCTTTGTAGACTTCCGATGCCTTCAGGCCCAACAGGTACGTACCGTCAAAGAGCAATTGGTTTAAACCGATATTCGTGTTTCCAGAATTCGTAACACCAAATTTGGCCGCAATTAACTCACCTGGTTTAGCAGCTGGATTAAAAATGTTTGCCGGAATAAACACACGTTGGAGGATTAAGCTATTTCCATAAGAAACACCTGCGTTCACTTGCGGCAATCCAATCGCCCGGATTTCATTAATTTTCGCACTCGCATTCTGCAAGTCGATTTGGCTATTTTTGACCTGCACGTGATGCACAATCGCATAATCGACAGCCTCTTTTAGGCTAAACGATTGGGCGCTGGCACTGAGTGAGGCGAGCAAAAATAGACCGACATAGATTTTTCTTAGACGGATCATGATTTTAAATTGTTTTGATAAGAATTATAAAGTGTTAGACCTTTTTCGGTCAAAATGCCCCGCATGAAAATATCCATCAACGTAAGTTGCGTTTCATACAAGGATAATTTATTGTTCGGATAAAAATCTGGGTTAAATGCCAAGTTCACTTCAGCCATACGCAATCGGGCTAATAACTCGAAATCAACATCATTTCTGAAATAGCCATATTGCGCCCCTTTGTGAAAATCGGCAATCAAATTTTTATGAATGCACATTTCCCCATGTTCTTTGAAAAGCTGAAAGGCCTTGGGAAAGTATTTTTGAATTTCAAATAGTAGGTGCGGATTCATCTGGGTAACCATATCCTTCACCATGTCAAATGACTTAAACATTTTTTCAACCACATTCGAATAAAGCCGATCCAGCTCCTCCCACTTCAAGATATCCTGTTCGATGAAGGCTTGTACCACTTCAAAGACCATCGAATCTTTATCCGGAAAATGTTGATAAATCGTTTTTTTCGAAATCCCTAAGTCGGCCGCAATCGCATCCATCGTCACCGACTTGACGCCGTAACGAAAGAATAATTGGGTTCCTTTTTCCAGAATACGTGATTTCATTTGCTTGACTCCTTGGATTATCGAGTCGCAAAACTATGGAAACTTTTGTAGACTACAAAGTTTTCTTGTATTATTTCTAGATGACTAAATCGTTATTTTTGATTAACGGCCAAAATCATCTTGTAAACGGACGATGTCTGATTCGTCGGATGGATTTTCCGAATCGGTATGTTGCCATATTTCTGCCACCACGCCCCATTGATCCAAACCGATCAATCGATGGCGTTGGCCAATTGGCAACGTGATGCATTCGCCTACCGGATAGGTTCCAGGAGACTGTTGTTCATCCGTATCCGAAATGGCTACTGCCACAGGTCCTTGAACAACATTCCACAATTCGGCACGTCTAAAATGGTATTGCCAAGAAAGGCGTTTGTGGGGAGCTACCACTAAAAACTTCGGGCTTAACTTTTGGGTGATTTGAATAGCATCTAAGGAAAGATGCGGAAAAAATTGGGCGGCAAATTGAGGTGCCTGATCTTCTTGCAGGACAAAAAACCCACCCCAAGGGCGATCGTAGTCGCGGTCAACAATCGTGTAGCCTTGTGCTAGAATAAACGATTCGACTTGGGTAAAAACTTCGGTGGGGTTCAATTGCATGTTTCAATATTTTAACAAAAATAAAAAAAAGACGGGAGAGGGCCCCCGTCTTTTCGATTTAACATGTGAAAACTTATTACATGGTCCAACCTGCGCGGTAATCGCGTTTCACGAATTGATTCGCAAGGTCGAAATTGGTAATACGCATATTTGCTGCATCCCACTCGAGTTGCTGGCGACCAATATACTTCGCATTCCGGCCTTCGCCTTCGCGCAACATATATGAACGAATCGCCAAGTTACCCATTAATACAGATTCCGTAAATGGACCTGCATAATCAAACGGAGAACTTACTTCCATGTTGCCATAGCCCGCTTTACAAGCCTCCACCCATTGGGTATTGTGACCGCTTGCCCCACCAATTACGCGTGGTAAGCTTGCTTTTGGAAGATCTGCTTCATCGACACGCTTGCCATTTTTAAACACTTTTGGATACATACCATACGTACCGCATGTCATGATTCCTTTTGATCCGATCAAAATAACACCGTTCGTTCCATCTGGATCGCCGATAATCTCGGTCGCAGGAATTCCCGCTGGATGTGGAGCCCGAAGACCGCCGTCAAACCACGTTAATTTTACGTTCGATTTGTTCTTTGCAGATGGTCCGTAATTCAATGTCACCATCGATGATGGAGGACATCCTTCAGGAATCCACTCCGGAACCCAATCCGTTAAGAATACAGAGCCTACCGAACATTCTACGTTTAATGCATCACGAATACCTAATACTTTAAATGGAGGATCCAATAAGTGACATCCCATGTCGCCTAATGCGCCTGTACCGTAATCCCACCAGCCTCTCCATTTGAATGGAACGAAAGCTGGGTTAAACTCCCGGTATTTAGATGGTCCTAACCAAAGATCCCAATCCAATTCAGCTGGTACGGGATGTCCCGCTGCTGGATACGAAATGCCTTGTGGCCAAACCGGACGGTTTGTCCAAACCAATACTTCAGATACTTTTCCAATCACGCCACCATCGAACCATTCCATCATTTGACGAACGCCGTCTCCTGATGAACCTTGGTTACCCATTTGCGTAACAACCTTCATTTCACGTGCCTTTTCTGTCATCATACGCGCCTCATAAATGTCGTGCGTTAATGGCTTCTGCACATAAACGTGTTTTTTACGACGCATCGCTTCCATCGCAATGGTTGTGTGCGTATGATCCGGCGTCGAAACAATAACCGCATCTACATGATCTCCCTCAGCTTCTAATGCCTTGCGGAAATCTTTGTAATAATTTGCCTTTGGGAAATCTTTACGCGATTGTGCTGCGCGGCGATCGTCTACGTCGACGAGCGCGACAATATTTTCAGCACCCTTATTGAATGAGCTCATGATATCGCTTTGGCCTTTGCCACCAGCACCGATACCCATGATGTTTAATTTGTCAGAAGGAGCTACATATCCTTTTCCGAGTACGTGACGCGGTACGATATAAAAGCTTCCTGCAGCTAATCCTGCTTTCTTTAGAAAGTTTCTTCGTGAATTATTTCCCATAGTTTAATGATTTAGTTTGGTTGAATCTCCAAGGCCAATGACCTCAAAAATGTCAGAATGCTAAGTTGTCAAAATACCTCGAAATAAGCAATCATTTTCTTGATATTTTACAAATCTATAGGCCTCATTCAGGATAGCACAAAAAAAGGGGATTCGTTTCCGAATCCCCTTTTGATCAAAACGTAAAACAAAGATTACTCTGCTTTCTTAGATTTCTTCTCTAATTTTTTGATCGCTTGCTCACGCTCAACACCTTCCATTTGCTCTTTCAAAGCAGATAAAGCACCGATATCTCCCATTGTCGACTTCTCAGCTGTTACTGTAGCCGTCTTCTCTGTAGTTTTAGTTGCTTTTTTCTTCTCTACTTTTACTTCTTCAACTGGCGCGCCAGAGAACGTACGTGTGTGCGAAAGGATAATTTTACGCTCTTCCTTGTGGAATTCCGTAACAACAAAATCCAATGCCTCACCTACCTCAGCAGCTGAATCATCTGCTTTCGTCAATTGCTTCAATGGAGCCAAACCTTCAATACCGTAAGGTAATTCTAATGTGGCCATTTTATCGCTCTTCGAAATAACAGTTGCGTGGTGAATCGATCCTACTGTAAATACACTTTCAAATGTATCCCAAGGATTCTCTTCCAATTGCTTGTGACCTAATGCCAAACGACGGTTGTCCGCGTCTAACTCAATAACGATCACATCTAATGCATCTCCTACTTTAACAAATTCAGATGGATGCTTGATTTTCTTTGTCCATGACAAATCTGAAACGTGTACCAAACCATCGATACCCTCTTCTAACTCAAGGAATAAACCAAAGTTAGTTAAGTTACGAACAGTTCCTTTGTGCTTCGTTCCTACGGCATATTTAGACAACAAATCTGTCTTGTTCCAAGGATCTTCAGTCAATTGCTTAATACCTAAAGACATCTTGCGCTCAGAACGATCTAATGTCAACACAACTGCTTCCATTTCATCGCCAACCTTCAAGAAATCTTGTGGATTACGCAAGTGCTGAGACCATGACATCTCAGAAACGTGGATCAAACCTTCAACGCCCGGCAATACTTCTAAGAAAGCACCGTAATCCGCAACATTAACGATTTTACCTTTTACTTTAGATCCAACCTCAACCTCAGTAGCTAACGCTTCCCAAGGGTGTGCTTGCAATTGCTTCATACCTAATGAGATACGCTTCTTGTTCTCATCAAAGTCTAATACAACAACTTGGATTTTTTGATCTAATTTCAACACCTCTTGTGGGTGGTTGATACGTCCCCACGAGATATCCGTAATGTGCAATAAACCATCTACACCACCTAAATCGATGAACACACCGAAATTAGTCATGTTTTTGATCACACCTTCTAATACTTGACCCTTATCTAAGTTGTTCAAGATCAATTGACGTTGCGCCTCAAGATCTTTCTCGATCAATACTTTGTGGGAAACAACAACGTTGTCATTGGTATGGTTGATTTTAACCACCTTAACTTCCATATTTTTGCCTACAAAAATATCGAAATCACGGATTGGCTTCACATCAATTTGAGATCCTGGCAAGAACGCCTCGATTCCAAAAATATCTACGATCAAACCACCTTTTGTACGACGTTTTACGAAACCATTGATGATTGTATCTTCTTCCAAAGCTTTCTCAATGTTCGTCCAAGCGCCCATTACCTTCGCTAACTTGCGAGATAAGATCAATTGGCCATTTGAATCTTCTTGATTCTCAATGTAAACTTCTACTTCATCTCCAGCTTTCAAATCCGGCATATCGCGGAATTCAGATGCAGACACCAAACCATCAGACTTAAATCCAATGTTGATAATTACTTCACGGTCTGTTTTGCTCACAACAACCCCCTTCACAACTTCCTTCTCAGTTACCGAGTTTAGAGTAGCCTCAATAGCCGCCTCCATTTTTGCTTTTTGATCCTCTGTGTAGTTACCACCGAATCCTTTTCCTTCAACTAAATCCCAGTCGAAATCTTTTTTAACTTTTGACATATGTGCTTGCCCTAGATACATCAACACGCTGGGCTAACGTGCTGAAATTAAGTGTAAAACAATTTTTAAATTGGGGTGCAAAGATAGGCAGAATAATTTTATTTTCAAGCAAATTCTCTAAATTGGAAGTTCAATAACCTATTTACCATGAAAAAATCAGTTTACTGGCTCGCTATGGCCATTTTTGCTAACACATTTTTTATGGGTCATGCGCAATCTAACTCACTCAAAACCAACATGTTCATTTCCGAAAAACCATTTGGCCAAACGCCATCCAACGAAGCCGTTACCCTCTACACATTGAAAAACACCCAAGGCATGGAGGTGCACATCATGAACTACGGCGCCATCATTACCAAAATCATCGTGCCCGATAAAAACGAAGTCATGGAAGATGTTGTGTTAGGATTCGATCAAGTTGCGGACTATATCAAAGATTCCCCTTATTTCGGTGCGGTCGTAGGCCGTTATGGCAACCGCATCGCCGCAGGAAAATTCAGCCTCGATGGGAAAAACTATACCTTGGCTGCGCAGAATAATGGCCAACACTTACACGGGGGGCTAAAGGGCTTCGACAAAAAGGTCTGGAAAACCATTGCCAAAAAAGACCGAAGCATCACGTTCAGCTACCTATCCAAAGACGGCGAAGAAGGATTTCCTGGTAATCTTGACATCCAAGTAACCTATACGCTCAACGAAGAAAATGCGATTTCCATGGATTACGTGGCCAAAACAGACCAAGCTACTGTCCTGAATATTTGCAACCACTCTTATTTCAATTTATCCGGAAACGCAAAACGCGATGTGCTCGATCACAACGTCCAACTGAACGCTCCTTTCTTTATCCCGATAGACAAGGTGTTAATCCCAACCGGCGAGATTAAGTCGGTTGCCGGTGGCCCGTTCGATTTTACGTCCATGAAGAAAATCGGAAAAGACATTAATGCTGCCGACGAGCAAATTGGATACGGTGGTGGATATGACCACTGCTATGCCTTTGATAAAGCCGCAGGAGCTTATGGTAAAATTGCGCGCGTCGAAGATCCTACCTCCGGCCGTGTCATGGAAGTTTTCACCACAGAACCAGGCGTGCAATTCTACACCGGCAATAATTTAGATGGACACCTGAAAGGAAAAAATGGGGCTGTTTACAACAAGCGCACCGGCTTCTGTCTCGAAACCCAACATTATCCAGATTCACCGAATAAGCCGAACTTCCCGTCGACCGTCCTACGTCCCGGAGAAACCTACACTTCGAAAACAGTCTATCAGTTTTCTGTTCAATAACATTTACGCGCCGCTAGACTTAAACACCTGGCGGCGTTTTTTTTGCTTCGTTCCAATACACATCCATTTCAGCGAGGGTCATTTCCGACAAATTTTTGCCCATTTCCGCCGCACGCTTTTCCAAATACTGAAAGCGATAGATGAATTTTCGATTCGTCCGCTCCACCGCCGTCTCCGGATTGATATCAATAAAACGGGCAAAATTCACCATACTGAAAATCAAATCGCCTAATTCCCCCTCAGCCTCCTCTTTTTGAGCAGCCGTTAACGCTTTACCCACAAATGTTTCCTTAAATTCCCCAAGCTCCTCTTCGACCTTTTCCCAAACCTGCTCCTTTTC
>CANHKE010000062.1 GCA_947461155.1 Cytophagaceae bacterium
AGCCCGTTTGGTTTATCGGGCATGGCAGTCCGATGAATGCGTTAATGGACAACCCATTCACCCAATCTTTAAACCAATTGGGCGCTTCCATCCCTCCGCCACAAGCCGTTCTTGTTGTATCAGCCCATTGGTTGACCCGCGGAGGCTCATTTGTACAAGCTTCTCCAAACCCAGAAACCATCCATGATTTTGGTGGATTTCCACGGGAGTTGCATCAATATCAATATCCGGCGCCGGGGAGTCCGTTTTTTGCTTCTGCTTTGGCGGATGAAGTGAAGTCGGTGCAACCAACCACCGAATGGGGCTTAGACCACGGTGCATGGACCGTGCTGTGTCACTTATTCCCCAAACATACCATTCCTTGTTTTGAGTTGTCGATCGACTATTCACGTCCCTTAGCTTACCATATCTCGCTTGCACGTGAATTGCAGTTTTTGCGTGAGAAAGGGGTTTTGATTTTAGGTAGTGGCAATATTGTGCACAATTTACAAGCCAGTATACCTAATCTGAGCTCGGGTCAGGAGAACTTTGGCTATGAATGGGCACAGGAATTTGATGTGTGGTCGGCGCAATTAATTGCCGACAAAAATGTCGAGGGGCTTTTGGATTACGAACGCGCACCGGGCGGTCGCTATGCGGTTCCTACGCCGGATCATTACATCCCTTTGTTGTATAGTTTGGCACTGGCGCGTGCAGATGAGCAGGTTTACACGACGTATGAGCAACTCGTATATGGCGGCATTTCCATGCGTTGTTTCGAGATTCGTTAATAGCCCAAAAACACTTTTTCAATGATTTCACAGGCTTGATCCATTTCCGTTTTTGTAATCGTCAATGGCGGGGCTAATCGGATTTTGTTGCCGTGTGTCGGTTTTGCCAAAAGGCCCGCGCGCATAAAATCCATACAAATTTCCCAAGCAACTGGGCTATTTTCATCGGTATTGATTTCGATGGCGCAAAGCAGTCCTTTGCCACGCACCTCGCGAATGAGTGCTGTTTTTGCTTGTAAGGTTTCCAGGAAAACCATTAATTGATCGCCCCGTTTTTCGGCGTTTCCGATCAGGTCTTCATCTTCCAAAATATCAATGGCTACGTTGGCCACGGCACATGCAAGTGGGTTTCCGCCAAAGGTGGAACCATGTTCGCCTGGCTTAATGGTCAGCATGATTTCGTTGCTGCATAGAACAGCTGAAACGGGCATAAAACCGCCAGAAAGTGCTTTGCCCAATAACAAAATATCGGGATGAACTAATTCGTGGTGGCAGGCTAGCCAAGCACCGGTCCGACCGAGGCCCGTTTGGATTTCATCAGCGATGAATAACACCCGGTGTTTTTTGCAAAGTTCGGCGGCTTTTTTCAGGTAACCGGTGTCGGGTAAAACAACACCCGCTTCCCCTTGAATGGGTTCTACCATATAGGCTGCCACGTTTGGGTCTTGTAATTTTGCTTCTAATGCCGCTAAGTTATTATATGGAATTTTGATAAATCCGGGCGCAAAGGGCCCGAAATTATGATAACTACTCGGATCCGTGGAGGATGAAATCGCGGCAATCGTTCTGCCCCAAAAATTCCCTTCAGCGACGATAATTTGGGCTTGGTTGGCCGGAATGCCTTTGACCTCATAGGCCCATTTGCGGGCTAATTTGATGGCTGATTCGCCGGCTTCGACGCCGGTGTTCATTAACAAGACTTTCTCGTAGCCAAATTTTTCTGCCAGCTTTTTTTCCGTGAAACCTAATTGGTCATTGTGAAACGCCCGTGAACTCAAGGTCAGTTTTTGGGCCTGCTCGGAAATTGCCTGGATTAATCGGGGGTGGCAATGGCCTTGGTTGACCGCGCTGTAGGCAGATAAAAAATCAACGTATTTTTTGCCTTCTACATCCCAAACATGTACGCCCAGGCCTTTTGCTAAGACGACTGGGATGGGGTGGTAATTATGGGCTCCGTATTCAGATTCTAGGCGGATGTAATCGGTTGATGTCATTGGTGATGAGTCCCCAGACTAAAGTCTGGGGTTATAATGTAGTTGATAACCCTAGGCTAAAGTTTGGGGCTATAATGTAGTTGATGAGTCCAAGGCTAAAGTCTGGGGCTATCATGTAGTTGATAACCCTAGGCTTTAGCCTGGGGTCTTATAGTCGCTCGTAAATTCCCGCAACGCCCTGGCCGCCACCCACACAAGCGGTAACCATGCCGTATTTCTGGTTACGGCGTTTCATTTCGTCGAATAATTGGATGGATAATTTCGCACCCGAACATCCGAGTGGATGCCCTAAGGCAATCGCGCCCCCGTTTACATTGACAATGCTTGGATCAATACCCAAGGTCTTTATTACGGCTAAGGATTGCGCGGCAAACGCTTCATTCAATTCGATTTGTTGGATATCCTTCAATTGCAATCCTGCTTTTTTCAAGGCTAAAGGAATCGCTTCTACCGGTCCAATTCCCATCAAACTTGGCTCTACCCCAGCGGTCGCATAGGTTACCATGCGCGCGATAGGTTCTAGTTTATGTTGTTTGACAAAGGCTTCAGAAACCACTAAAACAAAGGCCGCACCGTCGGAAGTTTGGGATGCATTACCCGCAGTCACCGTTCCACCCATCGCGAATACGGGCTTCAATTTCCCTAATGCCTCGATCGTTGTATCCGCACGTGGCCCTTCATCTTTGGAAACAGTCCATGTCCGTGTTTGCTTCTTGCCCGAAGCCGCATCGAAATAGTTTTCGGAAACGGTGATGGGTACGATGGATGCATCAAAATTTCCTGCTGCTTGAGCAGCTAGGGCTTTTTGGTGCGATGCCAATGCGAACGCATCTTGCTCATCGCGTGTAATTTCATATTTCTTCGCCACTTCTTCGGCGGTTAAGCCCATGCCGATGTAATAATCGGGGTGTTCGGAAGCAATGTTGTAATTTAAAACGGTTTTGTGGCCCATCATGGGTAACATACTCATGGATTCCGTTCCACCGGCAATGATGCAATCCGCGATGCCAGCCGCAACTTTGGAAGAGGCTAGTGCGATCGCCTCTAAACCTGATCCGCAATAGCGGTTGATGATGAATCCGGGTACGCTTTTTGGTAGTGATAACAACGAAATGTATCGCGCCATCTGCATACCTTGCTCGGCTTCCGGAATCGCATTACCTACGATTAAATCTTCCACCAAAGCTGGGTCCACCGAAGGAACTTGCGCCATCAAATGTTTGATTACCTCTGCCGCCAAATCATCTGGTCGCATGGTTCTAAATCCACCCTTATTTGCTTTTGCCACCGCTGTGCGGTAACCTGCTATGATATATGCGTTCATGATTAATTTCTTAAAGGTTTACCTCCATTTAATAAGCTACTGATTCGTTCCAATGTTTTGCGTTCGCCAGAAAGCGATAAGAATGCCTCGCGCTCTAGGTCGATTAAATACTCTTCGGTCACCATTTGTGGCGTATCTAAATCACCGCCACAGATGGCATACGCCAATTTATTTGCGATTAAGGCATCATGTTCGGAAATGTATTTACCCATCAACATGCCTTGAATTCCTGCTTTAAATAAAGCCAAACCTTGTTTTCCTTCTACCCAAACATCACTACGTGGCTGCTGCTGAACATACCCCGCGTCCGCCAAAGCAATTGCCTCTTTTTTCGCTTCCGAAATGAGTTGGCTGCGATTTAATACAATGCGATCTTCTTTGCGTAAGTAATTCATTTCCAGAGCTTCATACGCGGATGTACTCACGCGCGCTGTGGCAATGTTCATGAACGCTTCTTGCAAACGGTTGAGTTCCACGTCACCTTTCCGACGGGCATCACCCATCCGTAAAGCCATTTCTTTCGTTCCGCCACCGGCTGGAATAAGGCCTACGCCCACTTCCACCAATCCCATATACAATTCGGCATGTGCGACAATTTTATCCGCATGTAAATTGATTTCGGTTCCACCACCTAATGCCAACGTATGCGGCGCCACAACCACCGGAATGGATGAATAACGCACGCGCATCATGGTTTTTTGGAAGATGGCAATCATCTGATTCACTTCATCAAATTCTTGTTGGGCTGCATACATAAACAACATACCCAAATTCGCTCCCGCAGAAAAGGCCTCAACGCCCTCATTTCCAATCACCAAACCGCGGTAATCTTTTTCTGCCAGGTCTAATGCTTTTTGGATTCCTTCCAAAACACCTTGCCCCATCGTATTCATCTTCGAATGGAATTCCAAGTTGATGATGCCATCCCCAATATCGATGATGCTCGCATCGTCGTTTTTGTAAATGGTTTTCGTCGGCTTTAGAATCTGTAGATTAATCTGCTTGTTAGCGCCAGGGATGGCTTGATATTTCTGGCTATGGATATCAAAGTATTGACGTTCACCGTTTTCTACTCGATAGAAAGTGGCATTGCCTGCTTTCACCATGTCTGTCACCCAAGCAGCTGGCTGAATACCTTGTGCTGCCATTAAGTCGATGCCCGTTTGCACGCCGATCGCATCCCAAGTTTCGAAGATGCCCATTTCCCAACCGAATCCTGCGCAGATCGCTTGGTCGATTTTGACAAAATCATCTGCGATTTCAGGGACACGCATAGATGCGTAGCGGAAACCGTCTAAGAACGTTTTGCGGTAAAATTCACCCGCTAGATCTTTGCCTGCTAATAATACCGCGAAGCGATCGGCTAATTTATCAATGGCCTTGGTACGCTCCAAGGTCTCGAAGGAAACCTTTTGTGAAGGACGGTATTCGAATGTTTGAAGGTCCAAACTCAAGATGACAGTCTTGCCACCTTCTTTGGTCTTCTTATAAAATCCTTGGCCGGTTTTATCACCTAGCCATTTATTATCCATTAATTTTTGTAGCATGTTAGGCAATTCGAAAATCGAAATGCTCTCATCGTTTGTCAATGCCTGCTTCAAATTATTCGCCACATGAACCGTGGTATCTAAACCCACGACATCCGATAAACGGAAGGTTCCGGATTTTGGTCGGCCGACTACTTTCGAGGTCAACTTATCTACTTGCTCCACCGTCAATCCCAGTTCCTCCACCACTTTCATGGTTTGCATCATCGAATAAACCCCGATTCGGTTCGCGATAAATGCGGGGGTGTCTTTACACAAGACGGTTGTTTTGCCCAATTGGGTTTCGCCGAAATGCATCAGGAAATCGATGATTTTGGGATCCGTTTTGGGGGTTGGGATAATCTCCAACAAACGTAAGTAGCGCGGTGGGTTGAAAAAGTGTGTGCCGCAGAAATGGTTTTGGAAATCATCCGAACGACCTTCGGACATCAAATGAATGGGAATGCCGGAGGTGTTTGAGGTGATCAGCGTTCCGGGTTTACGGAATTGCTCCACGCGGTCATATAACGATTTTTTGATCGCTAAATTTTCCACGATAACCTCCATAATCCAGTCTACTTGGGCAATTTCCGACAAGTTATCATCAAAGTTGCCAAGTGTAATGTTTTTGGCAAAGCCGCTGCTGTAAAGCGATGCGGGCTTTGCCTGTATAGTTTGTTGAAATGCCGTATGGACGATCCGATTTTTCACGGATGGGTGCTCCAGGCTAAGGCCTTTTGCTTGTTCCTCTGGGTTCAGTTCTTTGGGAGCGATGTCCAAAAGCAATACCTGAACGCCAATGTTTGCGAAATGACAGGCGATGCGTGAGCCCATGATTCCTGAGCCAAGGATGGCTACGCGTTTAATGGAACGATTCATGTTAACGTGGTTGAGAATGATTTTAATCTAACGAGGTAAATATAGGTAAAAAAGAAAATGTTATGCAAGCATACTATAAATTATCCATAAAAAATCCCTCTGAATTGCTCCAGAGGGATTTAAAAAAGGTTTAATTACGCGTAGCTCGAAGTGGGCTCGCAGGCGCAAACCAAATTTCGATCGCCATAGGCCGAATCAATCCGTGAAACCGTTGGCCAGAATTTATTCGCTTTCACATACGGAAGTGGGAATACCGCTTCTTCGCGTGTGTACGTTTTGTCCCAATCGGCAGCCATAACACGTGTTTGGGTGTGTGGTGCGTTTTTCAACAAGTTATTCGTTTTTTCTACGCGTCCTTCTTCAATCGCACGAATCTCCGCACGGATGGCCAATAAGGCATCACAGAAGCGGTCTAATTCTTCTTTATTTTCTGATTCCGTCGGTTCAATCATCAAGGTACCTGCTACCGGGAACGATAGGGTAGGCGCGTGGAAACCATAGTCCATTAAGCGTTTCGCAATGTCCTCTGCTTCAACGGCAGCGGAAAGTTTGAATGGCCGACAATCCACAATCATTTCATGTGCACAACGTCCTTGAGAACCCGTATATAAAATAGGAAATTCTTTTTCCAAACGCGCTTTGATGTAGTTTGCATTTAAGATGGCTGTTTGGGTAGCCATCGTTAAGCCTTCGCCACCCATCATCGCGATGTAGGCGTATGAAATCGCTAGGATAGAGGCTGAGCCAACCGGCGCTGCTGAAACGGCACCGTGTGCTGGAGCCGCTACTGAATCCGTAATCACGTGACCCGGAAGGAATGGTACGAGCTGAGGAGCAACCCCGATCGGTCCCATGCCTGGACCACCACCTCCGTGCGGGATACAGAATGTTTTATGTAGGTTCAAGTGACATACGTCCGCGCCAATACGTGCCGGAGAAGTTAATCCCACCTGCGCGTTCATGTTGGCACCATCCATATAGACCTGACCTCCAAATTCATGAATCATGGCACAAATATCGATGATGCTTTCTTCAAATACCCCGTGGGTACTTGGGTAGGTAATCATTAAACACGCCAAATTATCTTTGTGCTCTTCCGCTTTTGCGCGCAACTCTGCCACATCAATATTTCCATTGGCGTCGCAAGGTGTCACAATCACTTGCATACCTGCCATCACAGCCGATGCCGGATTAGTTCCGTGTGCCGAAGAAGGAATCAAGGCAATATTGCGGTGTGAATCCCCACGCGAAGCATGGTACGCACGAATGACCATTAGGCCGGCATATTCACCTTGTGCACCTGAATTTGGCTGCATCGACATCGCCGCAAAACCCGTGATTTCGCATAACCAGGCACTTAATTCCGTAATCATTTGTTGGTACCCACGCGTCTGAAACGCCGGAGCAAACGGATGCATCTTGCCCATTTCTGGCCAAGTCACCGGAATCATTTCAGTCGTTGCATTTAATTTCATGGTACATGATCCCAAAGAGATCATGGAATGAACCATGGATAAATCTTTGGACTCAAGCGATTTTAAATAACGCAACAT
>CANHKE010000063.1 GCA_947461155.1 Cytophagaceae bacterium
GCATTTCATCCCGCATGATATCTTGGATCATCTTTCGATTATCCGCCTTTTTCATGTCGATGAAGTCGATGACAATAATTCCACCCATATCGCGTAAACGCAATTGGCGAGCAATTTCTTTCGCCGCTTCGCGGTTTACACTTAAGGCAGTAGCTTCTTGATCTTCTTCCGAATTCGATTTGTTGCCCGAGTTCACATCTATGACGTGAAGCGCTTCCGTATGTTCGACAATCAGATACCCCCCGCCTGGAAGTGATACAGAACGTCCAAACAACATTTTTAGTTGTTTTTCAATGCCAACCTGTTCGAATAATTTCGTTTTTCCTGTGTGGAGTTTAACGATTTTCTCTTTTTCTGGAGCGACGTTGTGTACGTATTCTTTGGCTTCGTTGTAAAGATCCGGACTGTCTACGATGACGTTATCAAAATCATTATTCAATAAATCACGTAACATGGAAGTTGCCCGACTCATCTCACCGATAATCCGGTCGGTCGGTTTTGCATCCACTAATTTCTTGATTCCGTCTTCCCACTTAGCGATGGACTCTTTCAAGTCGCGCTCCATTTCTTCGACCGCTTTCCCTTCGGCTACGGTACGCACAATGACGCCATAGTTTTTGGGCTTGATCGAGCTCATGAGCTTTTGCAAGCGATTGCGCTCTGCTTTTGATGTGATTTTTTTCGAAATGTTCACACCATTTGCGAATGGAACAAGTACGAGGAATCTGCCTGCGATCGAAATGTCGCAGGACAAACGGGGGCCTTTCGTAGAGATTGGCTCCTTTACCACTTGAACAAGGGCTAATTGGCCACGAGTTAATACCTTTTCTACTTTACCTAACTTGTCAATTTCCTCTTCAAGTTTGTAATTTTCAATACGAACGTTTTTCCCTTTTTTAGTTAAAACGTCACGCGTGAATTTTTGAAGGGTGCCCAAGTTGGGACCAAGGTCATGGTAATGCAAGAATGCATCTTTCTCATAACCGATATCAATAAATGCGGCATTTAATCCCGAAACCAATTTCTTAATCGTACCTAAATAGATGTCCCCTACGGAGAATTGAGGTTCCGACTGTTCAATGTGGTATTCAACAATCCTTTTGTCGTGCAAAAGGGCAATTCTATCACCCTTGGGTGTAGAATTTATGATTAGTTCATTACTCACAATGTCTGACGAGAAGAATGTTCATTTGGGTATAATCCCAAATATATAATATACAGGTAAGTAAACGCCAAAAACAGGCTATTTATTGCTAAATAAAATGCCTGTTTTTGGGGTCTATATGACAATCTCAATAAATGAAACTGTTAACCGTTACTATTTCTTCTTGTGACGATTCTTACGAAGGCGTTTTTTACGCTTGTGTGTTGAAATCTTATGACGTTTTCTTTTCTTTCCGCAAGGCATAGCTTTTAGCGTTTAAGTTTTTAAATAATTGACCAAGCTGACTTTCAGCTCTTCTATTTTTTGAGAAGCTCATGAATCATGAACTTAACAATGTTTAATGCTGCATTTCTGCAAGCAATTCTTTCGCGGCTTTGGTCTCTTCTGCATCTTTACTTTCAGTAAGAACGCGGTTTAAGACCTTTTTTGCCTCGACTTCTTTATCTAACTGGGCCAAACAAAAACCGAGGTTTAAGGCGGCTTTGAAGTTATTAGGCTCCAGCTTCAATATTTGGGTGAATCGTTCTTGGCCTTTGCCAAATTGATTCGATTTAATGGCTAATATCCCTAAATTGAAAATGGCCGGCACGAACGTGGGCTCTTGTTCAATTACTTCCCTCAGAAGCGTAATTCCCTTCATCGGTGTAGGTGTATCTACATAAGTCATCGCCATATTCGTCTTAACCAAGAGGTTATTCGGATCTAGCGCTAACGCTTTTTCAAAATAAGTACGGGCCTTGGCCCCCATCAACTTCCCTTTGGAAGCATTGATGGCAAAAGTTTGTGCTTCAAAATACAATTGTCCAGCACGCAATACGTGTGACAAGCCAGGATGTTGTTCCGCAAACTGCGCCGCAAAATAGGCTGCGCTATCATATTTATCTACTTGGATGAAGGCAGTTGCCAACTTCTCTAAAGCGCCTACTTGAAGGGCTTCTGTTTTTGCTGAAGCTAAATTTGCTTTCAGTTGCGCAATTTGTTTTTGCTGACTTGCGGTCAGTGGAACGGCATGTGCTTCTTCGTCAACTTTAGTTTCTGGGGCAGCTCCGGCGTCGCGATTTGCTTCTCCTGTGGCTGCTTGACCAGTTTTGTTACTCACATTTCCCTTAGGTAATTGGAATATGAGGGCACTTAAACCCAGGCCAATACATAAAATGAGCGCAAGCGTTTTATTCATTTTATTGACCTTAACTTAATAAATTAAGCCTTAGCAGGGTCAGTGCTTGTTTTAACTTGTTCAATGAACACCTTTGCCGGCTTAAAGCTAGGCACGAAATGTTCGTCAATGGTAATAGACGTGTTTTTAGAAATATTACGAGCAATTTTCTTCGCTCTTTTCTTATTTATAAAACTCCCAAATCCACGAACATAAATATTCTCCTGATTCGCTAAATTGTCTTTTACGACTTGAAAGAAGTTTTCTAACGTTTCAGATACATCTTTTTTATCAATCCCTGTTTTGCTGGAAATTTCAGCAATTACATCTGCCTTAGTCACGGTAATGAATTCTTTAAGTTATTCGTTGATTCTATTTTACTCCCCCTCTTATTTAAAAGGGACACAAAAGTAAGGTTTTTCTTTAAGAGAGGCAAATGAAAAGCACGAATAAAAATTAAAATTTTGACATCAGGCTGTATATTTGAGTCATAAGATGACTACAGAAGCTTTACATCCCTTTTCTAAACAGTTATTGGCTTGGTATCCCGCACATGCGCGCGATTTACCTTGGCGGCAAACCACAGATCCGTATGTGATTTGGTTATCTGAAATTATACTCCAACAAACGCGCGTGGCGCAAGGTTTGCCTTATTTCCATAAGTTAGTGGCGGCATTTCCGTCAGTAGGGGCATTGGCTGCTGCTGAAGAATCTGTCCTTTTTCGAAATTGGCAGGGACTCGGGTATTACAGTCGGGCTCGAAATCTGCACAAAACAGCGAAGCTAATTGTGGATCAACACCACGGTGTTTTTCCGTCAACTTATCAAGATCTATTGCAATTGCCCGGCGTTGGTCCCTACACGGCCGCAGCGATTGCCTCTTTTGCTTTTGGGGAAGCCGCCCCGGTCGTTGATGGTAACGTGTTCCGTATTCTTTCGCGTTATTTTGGCATTGAAACAGATATTATGCATGCTTCGGCTCGCAAGGAATTTACAGCCATTGCCCAAGGACTCATCCCGCACGCGCAAGCTGCTACATTTAATCAAGCCATCATGGAATTTGGTTCCTTACAATGTAGCCCTGTACCTAATTGCGCGGATTGTCCGCTTCGGATCTCTTGCAATGCCTATGCGACGAAACGAACACAATCATTGCCTATTAAATCAAAAAGCAAAGCCGCCCGAAATCGGTATTTTAATTATATTGTAGTCGTTCATCAGGATAAATTTTTGGTGCGAATCCGAACTGAAAAAGACATTTGGCAAGGATTATGGGAATTTGTCATGCACGAAACGGAGCATGTCGCTGATGCGCCTGAGGCCTTTGGGCCTTATACTGATTGGCTTGATTTTCCCATGACTGAGTTAAAGGCGCCTGCAAAACATTTGTTAAGTCACCAACGCATTTTTTCGAAGGCCTGGTTAATCCAAGTTCCTGATTATGTGAAACTGGCAATTCCAAGCAATTTTCAGTGGATGGATGCGCAGGAGTTTGAAAATTGTGGAAAACCCGTGTTGCTATTAAATCTGATAACTGATAATTTGATTTTGCATGAATGGCTTCACCTATAGAAATTGTACATTTGAATCAGCATGATCACATACACCTAACCTTTAAATCGCACGAACATGGCAGGAGTTAACAAAGTAATTATTTTAGGCAATTTAGGCGCAGATCCAGAAGTGCGCGCTTTGCCAAGTGGAATGAAGGTCGCGAATATCAACATCGCTACCTCCGAATCGTATACTGGGAAAGATGGCCAACGCGTCGAACAAACGGAATGGCATCGCGTTGAATTGTGGGATAATTTGGCCAACATCGCCGAGCAGTATTTGAAGAAAGGAAATCAAGTATACATTGAAGGCAAAATCCGCTCTGAAGAATGGCAAGATAAATCGGGAGCAACCGTGCGCGGGTATCGCATTCGAGCTACTTCGCTTAATTTAATTGGCGGCCGGAATGAACGCCCTGCTGGAGAATCGCCTGAATCTCGCCCACGTCCAGAGCCCGTTAATCTAGGAAATGCCGCCCCAGCCGCTGCTTTTCCTCCCATGATGGAAGAAGGAGACGATTTGCCATTTTAAATTTTTGCAAGAAAAAGGGAATTATAGGCCACTCTATTCCCTTTTTCTTAAATTTGCAACAAATGCGCATATTATAACATGGACGCCGACCCCTATACGATACTCTTACTAACGATCATTGAGCCCCAGCTCAACTACACCTCAGTATTAGTTATTGGCCTTATTTTACTCGCTTTATTAGGGCTCTCAGCATTATTGGCCGGCTCAGAAGTTGCCTTTTTTTCGCTGAATGCAGACCAACGAATCGCCTTGCGCGAAAGTGATAAATCCTCAGAAAAAGCAGTTAGTATTTTACTAGATAAGCCTCAACAGCTACTTGCCACGCTATTAATTGCCATCAATTTTGTCAATATCATTTTCATTACCCTGTCTAATTATTTGACCGAAATGATTTTAGGGCCTCAATCTGTTGGGACTTTAGTGGTTACTTTATTTTTATTATTTGGTGTTACGTTCATCATTACCTTTTTTGGTGAACTAATTCCGAAAGTGTGGGCTCAGCAAAACAATCTAAAGTTTGCTTTATTTACCTCCCCTTTAATCGAGTTCTTTACGTTAATCTTTCTGCCCTTAGCCAAATTATTGTTGGCCATTTCAAACCTAATCGAAAAGCGTGTAGAGAAAAAATCATATACGCTGACGGCACATGAATTAAACCATGCCCTTGAAATTACGACGGATGAAAATACGACGGAACAGGAAAAGGATATTTTGCGGGGTATCCTAAATTTTGGAAACACTTCAGTGAAATCAGTCATGCAGGCGCGCCGCGATATTGTCGCGTTTGATACGGAAATGGACTTTCATGAGTTGATGGATAAAATCAATAAAAATGGATATTCTCGCGTGCCAGTTTTTAATGATACCATTGATAAAATTGAAGGAATTCTTTACATCAAAGATTTGTTGAAACACATTGACAAGGACGAATCTTTCGATTGGATTTCGTTACTTCATCAGCCTTTTTTCGTGCCGGAGAATAAAAAAATTGACGATTTGTTGTACGATTTTCAAGAAAAACGCGTTCACATGGCAGTTGTCGTGAATGAGTATGGAGAAACGGAAGGTCTCGTGACGATGGAAGATATTATCGAAGAGATTGTGGGGGAAATTAATGATGAGTTTGATGATGAAACCAAAGATTATAAGCGTATTGACGACTCAAGTTATTTATTTGAGGCTAAAACATCGCTGAATGATTTTTGTAAAGTTTTTGATTTAGACAGCACTTATTTTGAAAAAGCGCGCGGCGAGAGTGAAACATTGGGGGGAATGATGATTGAATTATTTGCCCGCATTCCAAATGCAGGGGAGGAAATCACGTTTGAGCAATTTGTCTTCAAGGTGCAGTCGGTAGATTTACGCCGCGTGAAAAAAGTACATGTGAAACTAACGTCAATTGACAATAAGGATGATGAATCGACTAATTAAGGTTAGCATTTTGTGTTTGAGTTCGCTTTGGCTCCATGCCTGTGATATTAGCCTAGTCCCTGTTTCACCTGACACGGCCAGTGCTACTTTTCAACCATCAATTGATTTAGGTGATGTCGAAAATCCGGCCATTGGCGAGGCATCTGGTCTAGCTGCAAGTCGTATGAACCCGGGTTATTTTTGGACGCACAATGACTCTGGCAATCCCAACGTACTCTATTTTTTCGATGAAAAAGGCAAGGGCCTACGCGAATTTGAACTGACGGGCTCCACAAATCGGGACTGGGAAGATATGGCCATTGTAGGTGAATCGGATGGGTCGGCAACGATATATGTGGCTGATTTTGGTGATAACAATGCAGCATATGCAGATTATACGATTTATTGGTTCAAAGAGCCGATTGTGAATGCGAGCACGTCTTCAAAAATCGTTCCTAATTCGCTAAAATTTACGTTGCCAGATGGAGCGCGCGACATGGAATGCTTATTGATCGATCAAAAAACCAAAGATATTTTTATCGTTTCCAAACGAGAAAACAACAAACGCCTCTATAAAATTGCTGCTTCAAATGTCGCTGCATCTGCACGCGTTCAGGCTGAATTTGTTCAAGAATTAACCTTTTCCACGCCGGTCGTAGCTGACTCGCGTGTGGTTTCTGTCAATTATATTTCGGGTGGGGCTGTGTCTACTGATAATACCGAAATATTGATCAAGAACTATTTTGAAATGTATTATTGGAAGCGTAGCTCAGGCGAAACGATTCCCTCCGCATTGAAGCGCGCACCTGTTAAGGTTACCTATGCGGGGATTAATTCAGATGGAAAAGGTCAAGAAATCCAAGGTGAGGCCGTTTGCTTCGCTGCAGATGGCTCGGGCTATTACACGCTGGGCGAAGGGAATGCGGCTCATTTATATTTTTATAAGAAAAAGTGAGGTTTCGTAGCCAACTTAAATTAACTATTGTCGGTGCGTTGATCTGGGCAAGCCAATCGTTCTATATCAACGATGCTAACTGGGGAAACACCTCCTTTGCTGCGACGCAGGATCTGGGTGTCGTTTCGAATTTGGAACTAAATGAAGCGTCCGGCATGGTAGCATCCTGGCGAAATCCGGGGAAATACTGGGTTATCAATGATTCAGAGGACATTAATCGCATTTTTTTAGTCGGCCAAGCTGGTCAAGGGAAAGTCGAATTCTTAATCAATGGTTTGCATAACCGTGATTGGGAAGCACTTGGGCGCTGGCAAAATAAAACAGGCCAAACGTACATTTACATCGCAGACATTGGCGATAACGCAAGCAATAATTCAATTTACTCAATTCACCGCTTTCTAGAGCCATCCTTGCAATTATCCAATCCAATGACGCGTGTCATTAACGGAACGCAAACCATTCATTTCCAATTGCCTGATGGATCTCGC